>JAHYYD010000084.1 GCA_019425105.1 Actinomycetota bacterium | reverse complement strand
CCCTCCACACCGGTCCCTCCGGCACCCTCCACACGGGTGGGGCCTGGTGTCCTGTTGGCGAGCCCCAACTCTGCCTCACGTTCGGTACAAAATTCTCCCTGCTCAGCTTCTTGGCGGTGACAACGGTACAAAACTCTCCCTGCATATAGAAAAAGCGCCAAATCGAGCCATTTCGGGTGAACAGGGAGAGTTTTCTACCGGAAGTGGGGCCGTGAGGCTCGTGCTGGGAGAGTTTTGTACCGCACATGCGGTGGGAAGGGGTGTGCTGGGAGAGTTTTGTACCGCACATGCGGTGGGAAGGGGTGTGCTGGGAGAGTTTTGTACCGGAAGTGGGCCGCCCTTGGGTCCTGTTGCTGGGCTTTTCCCGCTCATGGGCACTGGGGCGGGGCCTTCCGGACCCGCAGGTGCGCTCCACGACGGTGGCCGGCGGGGGTTTTGCACTACACGAAGCCCTCAACCGGCGTGTCGCCGGCGTGTCGCACCCTCTTGTAGTGCAATTCCCCCCGTCAAGGGGCCTGCCTGACGAGCGAGGCACCCAAAACGCAGACCACCTCGGTGAAAAACACTGAAAACGGGCTGCTAGTGGCGAAGTGGTCTGCGTTTTGGGCAGTTCCCGGGGGTATGGGTTGCTCGCGCACATTGTCGGGCGCCTGGACAGGGTGGTAGCGACCCGACAGCCACATTGCGCGTTCGCACGCGAACCCGCTATTGCGAGAGCTAACCCGCTATGTCGCACGTAAACCCGCTATGTGGAGTGTGGGCGGGCTACCCATGCTCGTATTGGCGGGTTAACGTGCGCATTAGAGGGCCCACGTGCGAATCAGCGGGTCCACGTGCGCGGCGAGGAACGCAGGCGGCTAGCACGCCTCAGCGAACTGCACCCCTGACGCTGAATGTCCACACCTGGCCAAGCGTTCGCCCACGCACAGGCGCGATGCAGGATTCACAGGAACGAGGCAAACACGACCAACTAAATTCGTGACTTTCCCGCGCAACAAAGCCGAAAAATCGCCCTGCTAGCAACACGATTTGTCCATCCTCATAGTTGGTATCAACCAACTAAAGACACCACTTTTCCGCATCAACAAGCTGAAAAGTCGCCCCTCCAGCAACACGCAGTGTCCTATAACCCCACAAGCAAGCCAAAAAGTCGCCACAAAACCAACACGTTTTGTCCTTTAACCCCATTTTGCCGTTTAGCCCCGAAACGAAGCTCATCACTATAAAAAGGCCGCCCCGAGGGGCGGCCCTTCCATCTATTGCGTCGTCACAAGTCCTACTTTGATCCCGACATCGGACGGCACTTAGTGGGCTGCTCGATGGGATCCGTGGACTTCAGGACTCGCTGCACGTCTTCGGCGCTCATCACGTCGTCGTAGAAGGTTCCCAGCTCGACGGTCACGGTGGAATCCTGCGCGTCGGAGAGGCGCACGTGCGCGCCGGGGAAGAAACGCGCCACCGAGTAGGCGTTATCCACCGCGTTCGGACCGGCGGTAATGCGCACTTTGCCGGTGTACTCGACGTCCGAGTTCGCGGGCTCCGCCGTCTGGAATCCAGCGGTTGTGAGCATGTCCGTCGCCTTGGATGCCAGGCCCTGGTGCTGCGTCGTGTTGATGACCATAACGGACACCTGACCGGGGGCGACGGGCTTCGCGTTCGCGGTCGGGCAAGGAATATCGCCGGTTTCGGCGTACTTGATCTTCACCGAAAAGTCATTGCCAAAGGGGACGGGGATGATGCCCGTGAACACGAGGGAGGCCACCACCGCGGCCACTAACATCACGACACCGATGATGGCGAACGTCGTGTTTTGACGCTGCTGGCGCTCGCGCAGGAATCGCTGGCGCGGGGTGAGGGCAGTGCGGGGCGCGTTCGGAGTACTCACAGTGTCCAGCCTATCGAATGGGAGCGGCCCGAGGCCAGACAACGCCCCGTCAGGCACGTTACATCTCGCCGCAGCACACCCTCGGCGCTACAGTAAGGTCACCCTGAGTAACGGGGCCACCGCGCGCTGCCGCCCCTTCTCGGGACACCAACCGCACGGGGCCCCGGCCTCGCCTCCGTCCGACCCGAAAGAGGACCGCGATGAGCTTCCTGGATTCCGACCTTCTCGCCCGCATCCACGAGCGCGCCGCCGACGTTGACGCCGCGAACACCTACCCCGAGGCCGACCTCGCCGACCTGCGCGAGGCCGGGTACCTGGCCGCGTTCGTCCCCACAGAGTTCGGGGGCGCCGGCCTGAGCCTGACCGAGATCGCCGCGGAACAGACCGCTCTGGCCAAGGCGGCGCCCGGCACCGCGCTGGGCATCAACATGCACCAGATCATCGTCGGGCTCGGCCGCTACCTGGTGGCGGCAGGCAACGCGCGCGGCGAGCAGATCCTGCGCGACGCGGCGGCCGGGGAGGTCTTCGGCTTCGGTATTTCCGAGCCGGGCAACGACCTCGTTCTCTTCGGCTCGACGACGCGGGCAACCGCGACGACGGACGGCGGCTACTCCTTCGAGGGCACCAAGATCTTCACGTCCCTGTCCCCCGTGTGGACGCGCCTGCTCATCTTCGGGCGCGCACAGGCCGAGGAGGGCCCCAAGTCCGTGTTCGGCATCGTCCACCGCGACGACGAGGGCTACTCGATCAAGGACGACTGGAACACGCTGGGCATGCGCGCCACCCAGTCCATGACGACACTCCTCCAGGGCGTGACCGTGCCCGAGGAGCGCATCCTGACGATCACGGACCCGGGCCCGAGCGCCGACCCCGTCATCTTCGGGATCTTCTCCCACTTCGAGATCCTCCTGGCCGCCACCTACCAGGGCGTCGGCGAGCGTGCCGTCGAGGTCGCCGCCGAGCACGTGGCGAAGCGCCGCTCGGTGAAGAACCAGACGACCTACTCCAACGACCCCGACATCCGCTGGCGCATCGCCGAGGCGGCACTCATCATGAACGCGGTCGGCCCGCAGATCCGCGAGCTGGCGCGCGACATCGACGAGGGCGTGGACCGCGGCCGCTCGTGGATGCCGCAGCTGTCCGCCGCGAAGAACGCGGCTGCCGAGGCCACGCTTCGTGCCGTCGAGCAGGCCATGCGCGCATGCGGGGGCAGCGCCTACTACAACACGCACGAGCTCTCGCGCCTGTACCGCGACGCGCTCGCCGGCCTCTTCCAGCCTTCCGACCAGGAGTCCCTGCACACCGCGTGGGCGAACCTGATCCTGGGCCCCATCGAGAAGGCGTAGCGCCGGAGCGGGAACGAGGCCGGGGTGCCCCGCCGCGCCCGGGTCGCGCCGCGCGGCGCTAGACGGCGTCCCGCAGGACGGCCGCACCCAGGCCTCGTCGACTCAGACAGAAAGGGCGGGCCCGAGGATTTCCTCGGGCCCGCCCTCCGTTTTGCGGTACGTATACCTACACCTGTTCGGCTTCTCGACGTTGCTTGCGCTCAGCCTGGTACTTCAGGTGGTTTCGCCAAGATGTCCACCCAGCAAGCAGGATGACAATCGTCGCCACAGAGGTAACCGTCCATGTCACGATCGTCGTTGGGCGCGCGTGCGTCTTCAGCGTCGCGCCAGGCATCGATCCATCCATCGCATGGGAGTTCGCCACCGTAAACAGAAGGTGATGCATCGCCTGGCGTCCCAGCGCATACTCGGTCGGATCATCCTTGTCGAATGTCCACATAGCGCTCTGGTCCTGCGTCGTCAGTTTGGAGTCTCCCCCGGCTTCGAGCATCTGCCTGGCCCCCATGAACGTTGCCGTATTCGCGTTGTCGGTGAGGATCCACCCGTTGAAACCCCATTCATCGCGTACGACCTTGGTGAGCAGCGCGTATGAACCACCGGTCCACGTCGCACCGATGCGGTTGAAGCCAGTCATAATGCCGGTCGCGACGGGCATCTGCACTGTGCTTTGCTCACAAACACTATTCCTGCATGACGTGTACGCCTCGCTGACATTCCCTTCCTTCATGACCATATTGAAGGGCTGCAGGTAGATCTGTCGGATCGCTTGTTCGTTCGACCACGTGGCGATGGAATACTGGCCTTCGCGGTCACCCCTGTGGTTTTCTTGATCGTTGAGGGCGAAGTGCTTGATCGTAGTGAACATGCCCTTCTCCGTTGCCCCACGCACCTCGGCGCGAGCGACTACACCCGACAAGAAGGGGTCTTCCGAATAGTATTCACCGTTGCGACCCGAGTACGGGGATCGATGAATGTTCATGGACGGCGCGTACCATCCGTTAGCACCACCCAGCAGCGCTTCGTTACCGATCATCGTCCCGTATTCCAAGGCCAATTCCTGGTTCCACGTCTGCGCGACAGTGACGGGGGTCGGGAACATCCATCCGGTTCCACCGTAGATGAGACCTGCCGCGGTATCTGCGTCCATGGAGAACGGTTTACCGACGGAACTGAGGGATTCTGAGCCGTAGCCCGCACGGGCTATAGACAGGTCGTAATCCTCGGGTGTGAGTTGATCGAGGAGCGCTTCCCAGCGCGGATCGTCGTACGGTGCGCCGCGCAGGTCAGCGAGGGTCACACCGTTATCTGCTCCATACACCGGCACCTGCGTGGATGAGACCGGGGCTGGGTTACCGGAGTCGGTTCCGTCAAGGGCGGCGAGGAGGGCAGAGTCCGCGATCTTGGTGTAGGTGTAGGATGCGGGGTTTCCGGATTGGTCCGTTCCATTGATTTCGTTACCCCACGTGGAAATTTGCCCGGAGGGGATGCCATCTGGCGAGGGGAAGGTACCCGTCCAGTCCGCACGTGTCAGGTAGGTGATATCGCCTCGCGCGTCGTCAAACTGGTTTGTGATTGTCACACCGGTGTCGGGGTCGGTTGCGTAGGTTGTCGTATCAGGCTGGGTGAGCCCGGGTTCCCAAGTGAGTGCCATCGTTGCGTCACCGGCAGCATCCATTCCATCCGCCTGGGTCTTTCCCTTTGCGGCCAGGATGTTGTTCACTGCGGCGTGCGCATCGCGGGCCGGGGTCACGTAGTAGGTGCCCGGATCAAGCACGTAGGTCTGTGCGACTGCTGAGTCGTACGATGTCAGTTGGGCGCGCTCAAAGGAGATCGTTACTGTCTGCGATTGTCCAGGGGCAAGCTCAGCGGTCTTCGCGTAACCGACCAGGTCAACTGACGACTTCTCAATGCCGTTCGCACGGTTCGCATCCGTGTAGGGCTGCTGAGCATACAACTCCACAACATCCTTACCAGACACGTCACCAGTATTCGTGACAGTCACGGTAGCGGTGAGCCGATCTCCATGATCCTCCAATGACGGGCTGGACCACTGGAAAGTCGTGTACGACAGACCATGACCGAAGGGATAGACAACCTCACGCTCATAGTCGAAAGTCCCCGGATTACCCTGGCCGAGGATGAAGTCCTCGTAGCGTGTCTCGTAGTAGCGGTACCCGACGTAGATCCCCTCTGCGTAGGACACGTAATTGTACTTCGTGAAGGCCCCTTCAGAATCGACATACTGGTAGTCACCGAAGTTCCGTGCAACCGGCGAGGCGGCAATGTCACCGGACCAGGTGTCAACCGTGCGCCCAGAGGGATTGATGGCACCCGTGAGAATGCGTGCAAAGGAGTTCATGCCCTCCGTTCCCGCAGAAGGCATGGAGATGACAGCTCGAATATGCGGGTAGTCTGCGAGCCAGTCCAGTTGGAGCGCGGATGCGGTGTTCACAACCAGGATCGTGTTATCGAAGTTGTCATTCAGGTATGAGAGGATCTCACGCTCTGTCGAGTCTGGTTCCAGGTAGGAACGCTGCTGATCCTCGGGCGTGGATGCATGATTGTACATAGACCGGGGCATGTCGCGTCCCTCACCGGCAACTCGTTTCATGATGAACAGAGGGGTTGTCCCCTGCGCACTGTCGAGAGCGCCGGATTCCTGCATGACAGCCAGGGGGCATTCGTTGATCCTGAAGTCCTCAGCGTCACCGAAACTGACAGATCCCGGTCCCATGGCGTAGTCCTTGCACGCACCGTGCAGATACATGTCCTGGAGCGTCTTGTTCACCGACAGCCCAGCATTTTCGAGCCCTGAGTTGATCTTGTCGTAAGACCCACTTCCGGAGCCGGTCACCATCGTCATCAGGTTCTGCGAAGCAGCAAAAGTTTTCGACGCCTCGGAGAAGAGCGAAACGGTTGTCCCTTGAGGGAGGGGCAGCGCACCTCCCTCGTTGCGCAGCAGTACGTATCCTTCCGTGCTGATCTGTTCATCGAGGTCCTTTTCAGCATCCTTGATACTGTTCGAGTCGTAATCGGCCTTGCTGTAGTCGAGGTCGAGGCCGTCCTTATTGACAGCCGACGCGTCCCACCCATCGGCGTATCCAAGCAACGAGTCTGCCATGCGACTGAAACCGGGGAGGACAACATGGACCACTCCCACCAGGGCGCATGCTACGACGACAACAACGAGCTTCAACAAGCCACGCGTGACGCGAAATATCGTTCTGCTGACTCTCCGATGAGTCATGATTGCCTCCTTTGGTACGTGTACATACATGGTTAGTAGAACACGAGTGATTCTCAGGCCCCGCAGCGCCCTCACAGTCTGTCGCTTTGGAAACATAACCTGCACACAGTACGCACATGCGTCAATCCAATCGGTACCCAAGAAACCCCGAACGTGACGCCGTCGCACACCCCACAGGACGGCCGCACCCAGGCGTCGTCGACTCAGACAGAAAGGGCGGGCCCGAGGATATCCTCGGGCCCGCCCTCCGTGAAGCGCGTGTTACGCGCGTCGCGTCAGTCGTTCCAGCTGAACTTCTCGGGGCCGATCTCGCCGGTCGTGCCGATCATCCAGCCGCCGCGAGCCAGCGCGAAGGACTGACCGGTCTTCGTGTTCCAGCAGCTGATGCCGTCCTGCGTGGAGTGGCAGGCGTAGTCGCCCTTCGTGGCGGCCGCGCCGTAGGCGAGGGCGTTGCCGCCGCTGGGCGAAGCGCTCTCGCAGGACTGTCCGGCCTTGTCCTTCGTGGCGGTCAGGACGCCGACCTTGTTGCCGGTGCAGGAGGCGAAGCCGTCCTCAGCCCAATCGGACTCGCCGATGCCGCAGCTGACGCCGTCAGCGGTGAAGGAGCAAGTGATATTCCCGGACGGCGAGGAGAAAGAGTCGACGGTAATCGCACCGGCGGGGGCCGGGTACTTCACGGGTTCCTCGGTCGTGGCGCTCGCAGAAGGCGTCGGGGCCGACGAGGACGAGGAGGACGACGAGCTCGGGCTCGAACCGGCCGCGGGTCCCTCGTATCCGCGCGTGAACACGTAGATGACGAAGGCGAGGAGGACCGCCGCAGTCACGGCGAGGACGCCGAGGATGACCGCCATGACGGGGAAGCCGCGCTTTTCCTTGGATTGTGCGGCGGGCGCGGCATTCTGCGGGGCGCTCGGCTGGACCTGGTAGGACGCGCCTGCACCCCGGTAGGCCTGGGGCATGGGCTGCGTGCGCGCGGGGGTGCCCGACGCGCTGGGGTAGGACGAGCCGGAGGACGCGCTCGGGTAGACGGCGGTCGCCTCGGGATCCTGCGTCCCCTTGCTGCCCATGATGGAATGACGCTGCACCTGGGCGACGACCTGCTCGCGAGCACCCACCTGCGGGACGGGAGCATTCGTGCCGACGACAGCCGAGTAGGGGGTGGTGCGCTCGACCTGCGAGTAGGAGTTCACGCCACCCTGGCCGAGCACGTACATGCCTGACTCGGAGGTGCGGATCGACGAGCCGGCAACCGCGCCGGACACGTCTCCGTGCATGACGAGGTAGCCGTTGGAGTCGATGTAGCCATCGTAGTCGTCGCGCGCTTCGAGGGCCGCGTTGACCTGCGGATCGTTGAACTGGTGCAACCAGTCGAGCAGCCCGCGATAGGCGTGCGGGTGCGCGGCCACCACCGGGCGCAGCTCGGGGTAGCGGTACGCCAGCTGGCGCAGCGCTTCAGCGTCGGTCGACGGGTCCTGGGCTGCCGCCGCAGGGTCGTCGAAATGCAGCTCTTCAGCCATCGAAACTCCAGACTTCACGGTCACGAGGTTGTTACACAATACCGCGATCACGGGTCACAAGTGAAACCTTCACCATATTTTTTCCCACCATGCGGCGCTGTCACTTGACAAAAGCTCTACGAGTCACCACGGAAGATAAACCTGTCAAAACCCAGGGTTTCGATGTCCCGCGCGAGGGAGCGAACCTGGTCGTCCCACCCCGGCCTCGTCGCACAGAACCCGTCCGGCGTCCCCATGTCGCGGGCCTGCTGGAGGGCGAAGGTCCTCGCCCCCATCTCTCTCGCGCACGCCGCAACCTCGAAGCCGTCGGAGGGTCCGTCGGGGTAGACGGTCAGGCGCACCTCGTGGTCCACCTCGGGGTGGGCCAGGACGATGCCCAGCGACTCCCACGCCCGCTCGCCGGCACCCGACCGCCCGGCCACGGCCTCGTAGTTGCCCCGGGTCGCCTTCACGTCGATGCCCACCCAATCGACGAGGCCCGCACCCAGCAGCTCCGCCAGGCGGCGCGGGTAGGGGCCCGCGGTGTGCAGGCCGACGCCGAAGCCGAGCTCGCGCACGCGCGCCATCGCCGCGCCCAGCGCGATCTGACGCGTCGCCTCGCCGCCCGAGAACACGACGCCATCGAGGAGGCCGCGCCTGCGCGCCAGCAGATCCTCGAGCTTGCTCCACGCGACCACGCCCGGGATACGCGGGTCAATAATCGCGCTGTTGTGGCAGTACGGGCACGCCCACGGGCACCCCTGCAGAAACAGGGACGCGGCGAACTTGCCCGGCCAGTCCACGGTCGACATCGGGACGAGGCCCGCGATCTGCAGGTCGTCCGGCGTCCACTCGCGCGCATCCCGCCCCCCGACGAGGCCGGGG
>JAHYYD010000083.1:3410-8918 GCA_019425105.1 Actinomycetota bacterium | reverse complement strand
TGGTGCCCATGTCGGCGCGCACCTTGCGGCGCGCGAAGTCCTTGGCGTTGACGGCAACGATGATCTCGACCTCGTCGGCCAGTTCGCGCAGCATGCGCACCTTGTTGTCGGGGGTAAATCCGGGCAGAACGCGCGAGGCGTGCATGTCGTCGATCAGCTTGCCGCCAAACTCCAGGTACAGCTTTCCGCCGAATTCGCTGCGTCGCTGCGCAATGTGTCGAGACTGCATCTCGACGTACTGATCACTGTCAAAACCGATGCGGTGCATGCATCCTCCGAGGTCGCGGAAGTAAAGGAGCCGTCCGTGCGGCGCGGTCAGGCGCTGTTACGCCCTCGGAATTCCATTGTAAGGGCGGGGGTGCGCCACACTGCGGATGGGGCACGCGAAAGGGGTCCGACCTCACACGATGTGGCGCTGCATCGCCCAACGCGTCAGCTCGTTGCGGTTGGAGAGCTGGAGCTTGCGCAGGACCGCGCTCACGTGGGTTTCGACGGTCTTGATAGAGATGAAGAGGTCGTGGGCGACTTCCTTGTAGGTGTAGCCGCGCGCGATGAGGCGCATGACCTCCTGCTCGCGCGCCGAGAGCAGGTCCAGTTCGCTGTCGGTCGTGGAGACCTCGCCGGTGCCGAAGGCGTCCAGCACGAAGCCCGCCAGGCGCGGGCTGAAGGCGGCGTCCCCGGCGGCGACTCGTCCGATGGCCTCGACGAGGTCCGGGGTGGAGATCGACTTGGTGACGTACCCTCGGGCACCCGCACGGATGACCTGGACAACATCCTCGGCGGCGTCGGAGACGGACAGCGCGAGGAAGTGCAGGCCCTCAATGTCGCGGCAGGAGCTGGCGACTTCGGCGCCGCCTCCGCCATTGCCACCGGGCAGGTGCACGTCGAGGAGGGCGACGTCCGGGGTGAGCGCGCGGCAGGCCGCGATGGCGCCTTCGACGTCGGAGGCATCACCGACGACCTCGAGGTCTGCCCCGGAATTTTCAAGCTCGGCGCGCACGCCTGCCCGAACCATGGGGTGATCGTCGATGACGAGGATGCGGATGGTCACTGTGTCCTCCCGTTGGGCGCTGTTTCTTCCAGGATATCGGAGCGCGGCACGCTCAGAGCAACTTCGGTTCCGCGGGCGAGACGCCTGATCGCGGCGTCTCCCCCGGCTCGGCGCATGCGCCCGACGATGGAGTCGCGCACGCCGTGGCGGTCGGCCGCGATGGTGGCGGGGTCGAATCCTTCGCCGTTGTCCTTGACGAAGGCCTCGATGGCTCGGGGGCGCACTTCGACGTAGACGGAGACAGGCGGGGCGCCGTGACGCACGGCGTTTTGGCAGGCCTCGGCCAGAGCCGCGACGAGGGCAAGCTCACCGGGACCCGGGCGCATATCTCCCACGACGACGACGCTGATCGGCACGCCGTAGCGGCTTTCGACGCCGACGACGGCCTCCGTGACGGCCGCTTCGAGGGAATCGGCGGCTTGGGCGTGTCCCGTGTAGAGCCACGCGCGCAGTTCGCGTTCCTCGGTGAGCGCGATGGCGCGCACGCGGGCCGGGTCCTCGGCGGAGGCGCGGATCAGAGTGAGGGCCTGGAGCACCGAGTCGTGCAGGTGAGCGGCGATGTCGGCACGCTCGGCTTCTCGCACGCGCTGGGCCTGGGCCTGCGACAGGTCTTTCGTGGTGCGCAGCCACAGGGGCATGAAAGCGAAGAGGACACCCGCCACCAGGGCAGCCCCGATGAGACCGCCACGCAGCAGGATGACGGGCGGATTATCGCGCGAGGCGACCATCACCACGCCGAGGCTCAGCAGCACTATGCCGCCGAAGACAGCGCCGATGAAGCGCAATGACCGCCAGGAACTCACGTTGCGGCTCTGGCTCCACACGAGCGCAATGCCCGAAATTATCGAGACGATAGCCCCCATGTCTCGCCAGTCCAGCGTGTTCGTCGCATTCAAGACGGTCCCCACGATCGCGGCCGCGACCAGGGCCACGCCGACGACGATCAAGCGATTGCGCGACACCTGCGCGGCGCGTTCTTCACGCAGTCGGACGAGGCCGGGGCTGAGCGAGCCCGCCCCGCTTCGCTCCGGGGAATCCTCGGGGACCGTCACCCACAGCCACAGGTAGACGCCGATGCCGACGCCGAACGCGGCCAGGCAGACGAACAAGACACGCACGAGCGCGACCGGCAACCGCAGGTGTACGGCCAGACCCGAGCACACGCCGCCCAGCCAGGGGGCCGGCATGTCCGGGCTCGAGGCGGTCGCGCGCACGAGCGGGGGCCGGCTGGGAGGCGCCGGAATCGGAGGAGTCCACCCCGGTCGGGGGGAGTTCACGGGTCTGCTCACGTTTCCATTGTGGCATGGCTCGGGGCAGTCCCCGGGATACCCCCAGCACAATCAGGGGTCATTCAGGGGGTCCCCTACTGTCGCGGTGCCCCCATTCTTTGGTTGAGTGGTGGTATCGATCCACGCCGCGTGGATCCCATCGAGAGGAAGTGCATGATGAGTTGGTCGAATGGCACAACAGATCCGAGCGATCAGTACCAGCAGCGCCCGCCCCGCAGCGGTATTTTCGACTCCATCCGAGGCTCCGGGTGGTACCGCGCGAAGCCCCGCGTTCTCGGAGGCGTCTGCTCGGGAATCTCCGCCCACCAGGGGTGGGACCTGTCGCTCGTGCGCGTCCTCGTGGTGGTCACCGCGTTCTTCATGCCGCTCGTTGTCCTCGCCTACGGGCTGGCCTGGCTGCTCCTGCCCGAGGCTGAGGACGGCCGCATTCACGTCGAGGAGGCTATTGAGGGGCGCTTCGACATCGCCGTCATCGGCGGTGCTCTGATGATTCTCGCCGCCCTGTCCTCGATGTTCTCCGATGTCGGCATCTTCGGCATCATGGGGATCGGCTGGTTCACGCTCATCATCGTGGCACTCTCCTTCTCGGGCATCGCGGCCGCTCTCGTGGGCCTGTCGCTCTCTCGCAACCGGAACGCGGGCCAGCAGCGCCCCTCCTACGGGGCCGCCCACTACGAGGCTCCACGAAACAACGCCCCGTCGGCTGCTCCCACCCCGAACGTGACGGGCACCTCCGCCCCTTTTGCGGCGGCTTCCCCGGCCGCTGACGGCACGGGGGAGCCGGATCCGGGCATGAAGCCCGAGCAGGGTCCCGCAGGTTTCCCCGCGTACGGCGTTCCGAGCGATTTCCAGTCCACCCCCGCCGGTGCCAGCCCGCAAGCCGGACCGCGTCCGGCCGCCGCGACAGCCTCCGTGCCCCACCCCGGCTGGACGCCTCCCGCGAGCGCGCCCACGCCTCGTCGATGGAACGTTCCGCCCGCGCCGACGCATCGCCCCCGCACCGTTTCCGGCCGCGTGAACCTGGCGATCACGGGCCTGCTGGTGCTCATCACGGCTGCTGTTTTCGCCGGACTGTACTGGGCGGATAAGGGACTGTCGATCCCCCTCATCACCGGCGAAACGGTGGATCAGACGATCGCCCGCATCATCACCATTGGTGGCGGCGCGTGTCTGCTGGTCGTCGGGCTCTCCCTGGTGATCGCGGCCCTGCGCGACCGCAGCGCGGGATGGCTCACCACCCTGTCGGTCATCGGCATCATGATGGCGCTTCCCACCGCGGCCATCGGCACCCAGGCCGCCCGCCCGACCGATTTCCACATAAACGTTCACCCGGGGGGCATCGGCACTCAGACGACGCGCGACTGGACAGTCGACAGAGTCAGTGGAGGCAACCCGGCCGGCACGACGCTACTCGACCTGAGTGGAGCCCCCGTCGGCACCACGAAGACAATCATCGTCGACTGGGAGGCCTGGAGCAGTCTCACCATTCAGGTGGCCGAGGGACAGCCCGTCCAGATCGTGTGCCAGTCCGACATCGAGACTCTCTCCACCAACATGGACGGCAACGGCTGGGCATCCCCGCTGAGCAGCTGCGCGGATGCGACTGCCTCCTCCCCCTCCTGGGGAAATCCCTCCCTCGGCGGCATTACGGTCCTCATCACTGATAGCGCCGGACTCGACACGCTG
This sequence comes from Actinomycetota bacterium, assembly GCA_019425105.1. Taxonomy (GTDB): domain Bacteria; phylum Actinomycetota; class Actinomycetes; order Actinomycetales; family Actinomycetaceae; genus Pauljensenia. The sequence continues at coordinate 4,892 of JAHYYD010000083.1, read as the reverse complement.
ACGGTCCTGCAGACACCCGATTCGTCGGGAACATGGGGTTCCAAGCCGACCCAGACTCCGAGCGCCACGCCGTCCGCCACGCCCTCTACGGCCCCGAGCGCTACCCCATCGCCCACCCCCACCGGCTCTCAGTCGGGTAACTGAGGAAGGAACACGACCATGACCACCTCGAGCGACGACCTCACCGCTGAACTGCCCGAATTCGACGCAACGACACCGCTGCCGACGACCCCCGCGCCGATCGTCGGCGCTGGATCGGACGAGACCACGGAGCTTCCGACCTCCTCGCCGGATCTGTCCTCGGACCCCCTGGCGGCCTTCCGCGAAGCACCAACTGCGCAGATGCCCACCGATCCCTTTCGCTCAGACGCTGGGACTGCGGGCCAGGCGAGCGCATCGGGCGCGCAGGGGACGCATGCGCAGGCGGGCTCTCCTGCCGACTCCGTAGGGGCAGGCGGGCGCACCGCCTTCGACCCGGCCTCCACGGGTGAGTCCATCCCCCAGGGGCACGAGGCAGGGGCACCTTATCGCCGTCAGGAGCCCCTGGGTGCTCCCGGCGCAGCGGCGGGCCCGGCTGCTAGCGCTCACACCACGTGGAGCGCACCGAGAGGCCCCGTCGATGTACGCACGCTGCCCGAGGCGCCCAGTAGGGGCGTGCGGGTCGGTTCCTTCGTGTGGGCGCTCCTCGTATGCATGGTGGGGGTTTTCCTCATCGCCGAGGCCTACGTGGCGAACTTTAATCTGCCGCTCCTTGGGATCAGCTCGATCGCAGCGCTGGGCGTGATCTTGATTCTCACCGCGCTCTTCTCTGGCCGTTCCAAGAAGAATTCTCAGAAGGGAGCCCCATCGGCGTCATCGAATCCGGCGGATGCGGTCCGCAGGGATTGACGCGGCGTCTGGCAACGCACGCACAAACGGGGTGGGCCCGGGAACCGCTTGGTTCCCGGGCCCACCCCGTTATGCGTCAGAAACGCCGCATCAGAGCAGATCCAGCATCGCCGGAGCCACCAGCTTCACGACGTTATCACGGCCTTCCTTCGCGTTAGGCGCATCCACCGCGTAGGCAGCCATCTGCTGGCAGGTCGCCAGGTCGTGCATACGCAGGGCGGCGCGCACGGCGTTAACCTTCGAGGGAGCCATCGACAGGGAGGCAACACCCAGACCCGTGAGGACCAGGGCAAGCAGCGGGTCGCCGCCAGCCTCGCCACACACGCCGATCGGCTTGCCGGTCGCGCGACCACCGTTGCAGGCGTTGCGGATCATCTCGAGGACCGCGGGCTGCCACGGATCCAGGAGGGCCGCCAGGTTGCCGTCCAGGCGGTCGGCAGCCATCGTGTACTGCGTCAGGTCGTTCGTGCCGATGGACGCGAAGTCCACGATCGACAGGAGCTGCTCGGCACGCAGGGCGGCCGCGGGCACCTCGATCATGATGCCGACCTTGGGCAGGCCGTAGCCGCGCGCCTTGTCGGCGAACCACTTGGC
>JAHYYD010000083.1:0-3310 GCA_019425105.1 Actinomycetota bacterium | reverse complement strand
TGATGCCGACCTTGGGCAGGCCGTAGCCGCGCGCCTTGTCGGCGAACCACTTGGCTTCATCCGCAGTCGAGACCATCGGGGCCATGACCCACAGCTCCGCGCCCGTCGCCTTGTGAGCGGCGGCCAGGGCCTGCAGCTGCGTATCGATGAGATCCTCGCGCACCTGGCACAGGCGCAGGCCGCGCACGCCCAGGGCCGGGTTCTCCTCGGCGCCCAGATCAGCGAAGCTCAGCGGCTTGTCGGCGCCCGCATCGAGGGTACGCACGACCACGCGACGGTCACCGAAGGCCTGCAAGACCTTCGTGTAGGTGTCGGTCTGTTCCTCCAGCGTCGGGGCCTCCGAACGCTCCAGGAACAGGAACTCCGTGCGGAACAGGCCCGAGCCCTCGAGGTCAAACTTCGAGGCCTTCATCGCGTCGTCAACCGTGCCGATGTTGGCCAGGAGCTTGACGGGGTAGCCGTCGTAGGTCGCACCCTTGCCGGTCGAGCCTGCCAGGGCGAGCGCGCGGCGGCGCGAACGCTCCTTGAGCAGGTCCACCTCGTCGTCGGTGGGGGCGACGATCACCTCGCCGACGCCACCGTCGAGGGCCAGCATCGTACCTTCGGCGACCTCCATGATGCCCGCGGCCTTGACGATCGCGGGAATACCCAGCTGAGCAGCCAGGATCGCCGTGTGCGACGTGGGACCGCCGACCTCGGTGATGATGCCGAGAACAGTATCGGGGTCCAGGGTCGCAGTCTCGGCGGGAGCCAGATCGTGGGCCACGAGAACGACGGGGCCATCGAAGGCCGGGACGCCGGGCTCAGGCAGGCCGCGAAGCTCACTGATCGCGCGATCGCGCACGTCGTAGAGGTCGGTCGCACGCTCGGCCATGTAGCCGCCCAGGCCGCGCAGCATCTGCGCGTAGTCCTCAACCGCGTCATGGACGGCCTGGGTGATACCCAGCCCCTTCTTCAGCTTCTTGTCAACAGCCTTGGCCAGGCCGCGGTCACCCGCGAGCTGGGCGGTAGCCTTCAGGATCGCCTTCGTCTCCTCCGGCGCGTTCGCGGCGCGCTCTTTCAGGCGAGCGGAAACCGCAGCGAGCGCCTCGCGGACACGCGCGCCGTCGGCGGCAGCGTCAACGCTGCCCGGCTCCGTCGTGTCAACACCGGGGGCGGGCTGGACGATCGCCGCGGGGGCTGCTGCGGTACCGGCGGAGACGCCGATGCCGTGCAGGACGTCGTGCGTCGCCATCAGTTCACTCCTGGTCGAGATCGCGCGAGAGCAGCTCAACGAGCGAGTCGAGCACCGCACCCGCGGAATCGTCCTCGGTGGACAGGGTGACGACGTCGCCGTGCTTGGCGCCCAGGGTCATGATTTCGAGGAGCGACGCAGCGTCAGCTTCCTCTCCACCCAGAGAGATGGTCACGTCGACGCCGGAGTCGTCAACGGCCTCGGCAAGAATGTTCGCAGGACGCGCGTGGAGGCCAACGGAGGAACCAATTGCAACGGTGCGGGAAATCATGGTTGTTCCTTTCAAGTGCGGGTATGTCCATCGTGAGACACAGGTGCCCGTAGTGCCCATGGTATCGGGCTGGCATACCCGCGCAAAACCTGATATCACGGACCGTGACATGGGATACATCACCCTCATAAATGCCGATAAACCATGGAATGAACGCCTCGCGCGCCCCCGCGTAACAACACCCTCGCGTGATGCTCAGCCCCAGCCTCGCCGACGTGACACACGGCTCCCTCCCAGGTCACCAACTACAATGGAGAAATACCGAGGGAAGGAAAGGAAACCCCGCATGAGTTCGCGCGAACCCACGCTGGCCGACGTCGCCGAGCTGGCCGGAGTGAGCCTGACGACCGTGTCGCGCGTCCTCAACAACCGCGGATACCTCTCGGAAAAGACGAAGCAGAACGTCGCCGACGCGATCAAAACGCTCGGATATCGCCCTAATTCCCTGGCGCGCGCCCTGCACGGCAAGCGCACGCAGACGGTCGGTCTGATCGTTCCGGCCGTGTCTCTCCCCTTCTTTGGCGAGCTGGCCGTCGAGGTTGAAAACGCCCTCGCCGACGCCGGATATCGCATCCTTATCTGCAATTCCATGGGTCGGGCGGACCGCGAGCGCGAATACCTGTCGCTCCTCGTGGGCAACCGCGTGGATGGCATCATCTCGGGTGCCCACAACGAGGGCCTGGGCGAATACGACATGATCCGTATGCCGCTGGTGACGATTGACCGCGAGCTAAGCCCGTCCATCCCGAACGTGCGCTGCGCGAACGAGGAGGCGGGAGCCATGGCGACGCGCGCGCTCATCGAGGGCGGATGCCGCCATCCCCTGCTGCTCACCTCACGTTCGGGTCCGCGCAACCTGCGCGAGGCCGGCTACCGCGCCAAGGTGACACACGCCGGACTGACCCCGCGCGTGGTCACCGTGCCCTTCGATACGCCGACGCCGCAACGTTTCGCGATGGTGCGCGATGCCCTGGATGAGGCCCGCGCCTCCTCCCCCATCGATGGCGTTTTCGCGACCGATGACCTGGCAGCGGCCGAGGTCCTCGAGTGGGCGCGCACGCGCGAGCTGTCTGTCCCCACGGATCTATCCGTCATCGGCTTCGATGGCACGGAGACGATGCGCCGCGCTCTGCCCCACCTTGCAACAATCCGCCAACCCATCGCCGCGATCGCACAGGAGGCGGTGTCGATCCTCCTCGACCAGATCGAGGGCAAGGCGCCGCGTCCCTCATCCGACGAGGCCGGGGCACCCCACGCCCAGACGGTCGAGTTCCCGGGGACGCTGATTCCGGGGCGCTCGATCAACGCCTGAGTGCGTCACGCGGCGCGAGGCTCCCACCAGCCACGATTGTCGCTGTCCCGCGTCATTTTCTTAACCCCTGAGCGCCCACGGCTACGCACGCGGATAGCTTATCCGCATATGGATAGGTTATTGACATGCGGGCATCGTCATAACCTATCCGCGTGTGCACAACCTATCCGCATGTTCGGCCCTAATCTGCGAGCAGGCCCCCGTCCACAGGTTCAGCCCTTTGCTGCGGGCAGATCGCCTACCCGCGAGCGCACATCAACACACCCGGTACAAAACTCCCCCAACACGCCCCCGCCAGCAGCCCAACCGGTACAAAACTCTCCCAACACGCCCAAAAAGGCCCATTTCAGCCCGTTTTGCACGAGCAGGGAGAACTTTGTACCGCATCCACCCCCACGACCCCCCGCAGGGAGAACTTTGTACCGCGCCCAGTGCCAAACCCGGTACAAAACTCCCCCAACACGCCCCCGCCAGCACCCACCCGGTACAAAAC
>JAHYYD010000082.1 GCA_019425105.1 Actinomycetota bacterium | reverse complement strand
TCGAGGACGAAGTCGGGGGTAGCCATGGCCCTAGTCTACGGCGCTCACAGGAAGGACGTAATGATCGGCAGGAGCAGGATCTTGACGATGATCGCGAAGGCGAAGAGGGTCGCGTAGGCGGCCTCGATGCGCTCGTCGGTCACGCGGGCGTCAGCCGCCTGCAGGACGGCCGGCTGGCCGAGGAAGCCCGCGACGCCACCGGCGGCACGAGGCGCCGACAGGCCAATGAACTTCGCGCCGATCGCCTGGAGGGCGCAGCACACGACCACCATGACGGCGGCGAGGAGGGCGGCACGCCAGCCGTCGGGGCTGCCGAGCAGGCTCGCGAACTGCGGGCCGGCGTTCAGGCCGAGCGCTGCGAGGAAGAGCATGAGGCCGATCTGGCGGATCGTCAGGTTCGCGGCGGCGGGCAGGGTCCACACGAGCGGGCCGGTGCGGCGCAGCGCGCCGAGCAGCATGCCGACGATCAGCGGGCCGGCGGCGGCACCCAGCTGGAAGCCCTGCCCGCCCGGCAGTGGGAAGGACACGATTCCCAGAAGCAGACCCAAGACGAGGCCAATACCGAAGGCCATGCCGTCGACCTCGGCGACGCGGCGCTCGGAGTCGCCGAGCCACTCAGCGATATCGTCGAGCTCCTCCGTGGGGACGACGACCGCGACGTGGTCGCCGAGCTGGAGGTCGAGGTCGTCGCGGGCCAGGAGGTCCAGGTCACCGCGGCGCACGCGCGTGATGACGGCACCGAAGCGCTTGGTGACGTTCAGTTCGGAGACGCTGCGGCCGGCGACATCGGGGTTGGAGACGACGATGCGCTCGAAGGCGAGGTCGGAGCGGTCGTCCTCGAGGTTGTGGTCGAGGATCTCGCCGACGAGGGGCGCCGTGTCCTTGATCGACGCGGGGTCACCGACCATGACGACGTGGTCGCCGGGCAGCAGGTCCTCGCCGGGGGCGATGACGCGCGTGCGACCGTCGCGTCGCAGGTAGGACAGGCGCACACGCTGCTCACGCCACGCTGCAATATCACGGGTGTTGATCTGCTTGGTCACGTGCACGCTGACGGCCTCGAGGGACGCACCCGCCAGGGAGGGGGTGTCCTTGGGCCCCAGCCATTTCCTCGTGACCGTGATGGTCACGATGACAATGCCGCCGATGACGCCGACCGGGTAACCGAAGGCGTAGCCAACCGCCGCGTTTGCGTCCCCCGTCAGGCGGGTGGCCGTATCGAGGGCGGGCGCGGCCGTGAGGGCACCCGTGAACAGGCCCGAGGTGAGACCGGCGGGCAGGCCGAGGAGGCGTCCGCCCGCGAGCGCGATAGCCGCGCCGACGATACACACGATCGTCGTCAGCGCGAGGAGGTTCGTCTGCTTACGCAGATCCTGGAAGAAGGTCGCGCCCGCAGAAATGCCGACACAATACACGAAGAAGGCCAGGCCCATCGGCTGGACGATCGACATGTGCGTGCTCACGACCTCGGGATGCACCGCCGAGACGATGAGGCCCACGAAGAGCGCGCCGGCCGCACCGAAGCGCAAAGGGCCGATCCGAATGGCCCCGATCGCCGCACCCAACGCGACAACGACAAAGAGCGCGAGCAGGGGTGAAGACGTGAAAAGAGAGGCCATAGCTTTCAGAGTACCTGTCGCTCCCCCGGCGGTTCCCGCCGACTGTCACATTACCTGCGTTATGAACCTCACGGATTGGTTACACTGGTGCCAGAAACTGAAAGGACGGTCATGTCTCAACCAGCACCCGGATGGTACCCAGACCCCGCAGGCTCCCCCCGCCTGCGCTGGTGGAACGGTGGCATGTGGACCGAGCAGTACCAGCCGATGCCCACGCAACACCAGGCAATGCCTCAGCAGGGCATGCCTCAGCAGAACTTCCCACAGCAGGGCGCACAGCAGCAGGGATTCCCGCAGCAACAGGGATTCTCACAGCAGGGCCCGCAGCAGCAGGGCGCACCACAGCAGAGCTTCCCCCAGCAGGGATTCCCACAGCAAGGCGCGCAGCAGGCGAACGCCCAGAAGGGCCCTCACCTGCCGTCCAACAAGCAGGCGCCGACCGTCTCCTCGAATCCTTACGGCTCCGAACCCAGGTTCGACCAGCCACAGAAGGACGCGCGGGATAAGAAGGCCGGACAGACCAAGGACTCTCAGACCTCCTCGCGCTGGAAGATCGCGACAGTCGCAGCGTGGGTGGCCGTCGTCGTTTTCGTTGTGACGGCAATCATCGCGGGCACCTCCTACAGCCACGCACGCGCGGAGCTCGCACCCGCGGTCAGCGAACGTGACGACGCTCAGAGCCAGCTCGACCAGGCACAAAAGGAGCTTGATGAGGCCCAGAAGGAACTTGAGGAGTTAGAGAAGTGAGTTACGTTCCCACCCCCGCGCAGGCACCCACGCCACAGGCTTCAGGGTCCCGCAGCGGCATGAAAATTCTGACGATCATCGGTGCCTGCCTCGCCATCCTCTTTCTGATCCTCTCGGTTGTCCTGGGACTCGGTGCGCGTTCCACCCATCAGGCCGCCCGGCAGGCGCAGAGCGACGCCCAGTCCCTGCGTGATCAGGCCAAGGAAACGGAAACCGAGACGGCGACGACCCGCACCAAGATCACCGAGGCGACAAACAAGAAGGAAGCTCAGGCGTGGTGTGACGGTCTGACGAGCGCGAATGCAGATTTCGACTCACTTGACGCAAAGGCGCGAGAATACAAGAGCCTGACGGCGACACGCCACGAAGCCATCGGCAAGATTTGCCCGAAGAAAAAGGACTTTATCGAGGCGTACGCAAAAGACGCATCGCAGGACATCGTCAAGCCAGACACCCCCGCCTGCTCGGCGGGGGCATCCTCGGCGACAATCACCGGATCCGTATCCGTTACCGGAACGAACCTGGCGGGCCTCTCGGCGTACGACGTCGGCGTCGAGTTCTACCTCGTCCCCGGCTCTACCATCAAGGGCTATCAGCCCTCGGACAAGCAGACGGTCACCGTCCCCGCGGGCGGATCAGCCTCGCTGACATCGACTGTGCCGTTGCCCTCCTTCGACTCGGGATCCTGCATCGTCCGCGCTGTCAGCATCTGGCCCAGCGGACTCTGAGCACATAGTTGCCCACCATCCCTGCGGGGACTAGACTCCCTGACCATACCCTCGGTTTTGACACGACACGGGAGAGAGAACCACGATGAGCGAACCCGCGGAAGGCTGGTACGCCGACCCGACCGGTGCCGCGCAGCTGCGCTGGTGGGACGGTCACGCATGGACGCAGTACGTCGAACCCTACGAGGCGACCCCCGCGCAGTCTGAGACCGCCGAGGCGATCCCCGCCTACGACGAGGCCCAGTACGACGCTCAGCAGGGGCAGGTAGCGGCGAACGTGCCGACTCAGGAAGCTGCCGAGGTCGCGCCGATCCCCTCCCCCGAGGAACCCTCGTATTGGGAGGACTCGGTACCCGTCCCCTCCCCCGAGGAGACGTCGGCGTGGGAGGCCACCCCTGCCTCGTCGATGGACGAGGCGGGCGCCACCCCGATCCCGTTGCCCGACGAATCCGAGCCCTCCCAGGAGACCCCGAAGCGTTCGGGTACCCTCAAGTGGACACTCGGCTGCGTCGCCTCCTGGGTGCTTGTCGCCGTCTTCATCGCGGTCCTCGTTCTCGCGTGGTCCTATCTGGGCGCCAGCGGTCGCATCCACGATGACGCGAAGAGCCGCGCCGAAACCGCGCAACAGGAGCTCGACACCGCGCAGTCCACGCTCGCGGACATTAACCGCCAGATCGAGGAGGCCAACAAGTGAGCGCACCCGCACCGCTGCGCGCAGCGACCGTCGCCGGAGCCACCCTCGCGGTCATCTTCATCATCCTGTCCGCCGTCGTCGGCGGCATCAACGTCTGGCGTTCGCATTCTGCGTCCAGCTACGAGGCGCAGGCCGAGCAGGCGCAATCCGAGAAGGCCGCGGTCGACCAGCAGATCACCGACGCGAAGACCCGCCTCGACGCCGCCAACGTCCACAAGGACGCCAAGGCGTGGTGCGATTCCGTCACCCGCGACACCGCCGCGTCAATCCGCGACGCCATCAAGACCTACGATTCGGCGACGCAGGCCGTCAAGGACGCCATTCACCAGGAGTGCGCACCCAAGGAGACTCTCGCTAACGCGCAGCGCGCCGGGGCCGACACCGCCTTCAGCCCCGGCATCCCCGAGTGCACGACCGACCAGGTGACCACGACGATCAACGGCACCATCACCCTGAACTCCGCGAGCCCCATCTCCTCGCTTGGGCCGCTCGAACTAACGGTTTCCGGCTACACCCTTGACAAGGGAACGACCCTGAACCCCTCCTCCCCCTACCAGGGGACCACAACGGTCACACTCACGCCGGGAACCCCCGCTACGTTCACGATCTCCGTCCCCTACGACCCGGCGATGAGCGACAAGACCGAGTGCGGGTTCACCATGACCTCCTGGTGGCCGACCAGCCTCTGAGAATCGCGTGAGGCCGATCACTGACCGGATCAATAAAATTGATGCTCACATAGAATGAGGGAGACACAGTGAAAGGAGCCTCCTCGTGAGTAACCCCGTCCAGGGCTGGTACGCAGACCCTGCAGGAACCGGCCAGCTGCGCTGGTGGGACGGCGCGCAGTGGACCGACCGCTTCCAGGCCACGCCCGCCGCCAACACCGCCACGGATTCCGTAACCCCGAACACCGCAGGCGATGCCGCGGTCACCAGCGAGACAGCCGCCGCCACCGCCGCTCAGGCCGTCCCGCAGCCCGCCAACACTACGGCGCAGTTCACCCCCGTGGCTCAGGCACCCGCCACCAAGGCCACCGGCGGACAGATCGCCCTCGCCGTCATCGCCTCGCTCCTCGTCGTGCTCTTCCTAGGATCGAGCATCATTGCGACCGGTATGCACGGCAAGGCCAGGGAGGACGTCGCGAATTCTCAGTCCATCCTCGATGATGCAAAGAGTGAGCTCCAGAAGGTGCAGGAGGCAATCCAGTGAGTGACCCGAACACCACCGCAGCCAACACTGCCCCTGTGGCACCCACGAAGCCCGGCAAGAGCAAGGGCCTGTCCATCTTCAACCGCGTCGCCTTCATCGTCGCAGCGCTCCTCGCGGTCTTGACGATCGCCATGCTTGTTGCGACTGCGATGACCACCAAGTCCGCGGCCAACATGCGCGACGAGGCCCAGGCGACTCGAGAGCAGGCCGGTCAGGAGCTCGCCTCCTACTGGTGCGCACAGATCACACCCGAGAACGTCGCGAAGTTCGACGAGTTACGTGACCTCTACCTCGGCGTGAGCGAGACGGCTCGGAACGCTGTCGATCAGCAGTGCCAGAAGAAGGTCACCATTACTGACCTCGTTACTAACAACGATCCCAACGGGGCTTTCGACACCACCAGCGCGTGCACCATTAATGCATCGAGCACGAAGATCACGTGCACCGCGACCGTAACGGCAAACGACACGATCAAGAAAGATCTCGCGTCGTTCTCCTCCACGACAGTCACGCTCCAAATGAGCATGCAGACGACGAGCAGTAAGCTCACGTCCAAGGGGCACGACCTCGGCGAGGTCGCAACCGTTGACGTCGACCGCTCCGGCACGGGCAAGACCCAATTTACAGTCCCCTACGACCCCACCTGGGGCGAGTACTACAAGGTTGACGTGAAGTCGTTCTTCCCGAACGAGTGACACGGTATTCCTGATCGCGCTTACCCCGTCGCCCTGCGTGGGCGGCGGGGTTTGTGTACCCGCAGCCAAGGGTCGTCATCCCGACCCCGGACGCGACTCAGCCGTGAACGACCCGCATGCGCGCACCGACGAAGCCTGCCCCGGCCTCGTCGGTGAGCTCAGTAGTGCTCGTGGGAATCGTAGCCGCGCAGCCTATCGAGCTCGCGACGCTCCTTCTTGGTCGGGCGCCCACTGCCCCTCTCACGCATCGCGACGGGAATGTGCACGCGCGGGCGCTCGGGCGTGCGGTCATCGTAAGCGGTGCGCGCCTGCGGGTAGGAGACGCGCTTCGCGAGCAGCAGGACGACCCCAAGGATGCGGTCGAAGCCCTCGATGCGCAGGCGGACCTCGTCACCGACACGCACCTTGTAGGCCGCTTTGACGGGCTCTCCGTTCACGCGCACGTGCCCGGCGCGCACGGCGGCCGTCGCCTGGGAGCGGGATTTCAGCTGGCGGGTCGCCCACAGCCAGGTATCCACGCGCACGGAGGACGAGGCGAGGGCGCCGGCCGGGATCGCGACGTCGTCGGGGGTCTGGCTCACTGCGTCCCCTAGTTGATGCGACGCAGACGCTTCTGGTGGCGGGGCGTCAGGACGATCGCGACGAGCGCGCACAGGACCGGCATACCGATCAGCATGCCCAGGAGCGCGCCCCACGGCACGACCGGCCACAGCGTGGTCAGGGTCGGGAAGATGCGGGAGCGGGCGAAGGTGATCACGGCGAGGACGCCGACGACGAGTCCGGCGAGGACCGCCGTCGGGATCGCATTGAGAGCGAGGACAACGCCCTGCCACGTCGTTACGTGGCGGCGCATCGCGGGGGCGGCACCGATCGCGTCGAGGGTATCGAGATCGGGGCGCATGTCCGAGGCCGACAGCGCAACGACGAGGGCGACCGTGGCGGCCGCTGCAACGACCGCAATGAGTGCGGCGACGTAGGGCAGGACGAGGGAACGCATCGTCGGCACGATCACCTGGGCCGAAGCACCGGGCACCTGACGCGCGATCGTCGCCTGGAACGACGGGGCGTCGACGGGACTCACCTGGTGATCGACGGTGAGGAGCTCACCCAGAGGGCGTACCTGGAGGCCGAGGTAGGACGCCGCGGTCGGCGAGAGCACGATGACGTTGACGCGAGTCAGGGGCGTGGCGACGAAAGTCTGGACGGTCGTCACCTTGGCGTCCGGCAGGTTGTCGTCCGACGCTCCCGCTGCCTTCGCCTCCGCGATGGCGCTCATGTCGAGGCTACGCAGCGTCACCTGGCCCGCGCCATCGATATAGTCCGGGTCGGGAATGAGGACGCCGCCGGCGTTCAAGGTAGCGATCGCGCGCACCATGTCGTCCTCGTTGCTGAAGTACCCAGCCTGGCGCAGATACGTGCCGTCATCGACCATGTACGCCACGTCCAGTTCCGTCATGGTGCCCATGTTCGTCGACATCGTGAACGTCGAATTGTTGTACGGGTGCACCGCCTCGACCATCGTGGTCGGGCCACCCGGGCCGCTGTTCCACGCCAAGCCGTTGAGCGTCGCCTGCGAGGTGACGCCGCGCTGGCCGTCAACAGCCTCGACAGCGGACTTCATGAGGTCACGCGAGCGCTTGACCGAATCCGTGCGGTCAACGGTCGAGACGAAGACCTGCCCCCGCTGCCCCACGTGCGGACGCGAGTTCCAGCCGGCCTCGTTCGAGGAGGACAGGGTGATGAGCAGGCCGCACGCCACGAACACCGTCGTCAGGATCGAGGCCATGGCCGGGAAGGTGCGGTGGCCGTTGCGAACGGCGTCGCGCAGCGCCAGGCGCATACTCATCGACGCGCGACGGTTGGGGAGGCGCCACCGGGTAAAGATGTAGGGGATCGAGCCGATCAGGCCCGCCTCCAGTAGGCCGATACCAACGACGAGGGCCAGCACCGAACCGAACCATGCGGCGATACCGAGGAGCGGCAGACCCGCCAGGAGAGCCAACGGGTAGATCATGCGGCGACGCACGAGGCGCGAGGGCTCCCACACGCGACCACCGATGACGGCGGAGGTATCAATGTGGGAGGTCGTGTGGGCCGGGGACACGGATGCCATGAGCGACAGGAGTACCGGCAGGAGGACGGAGAGCGCGAGGGGCCACCATGGAACGATGCCGATACCCAGGCCCGACCACATGCCGATTCCCACCATGGCGGCCGCGGAGAAGGCCGCGGAAAAGAGGGCCGAATAGAGGCCGATAATCACGCCGTGGGCGATCGTGAGCCGACGCCCGTCCGTGCGATCGCCGCCGTTCGCAACAATCATGGCAGCCGTGCGCATGACCGAGCGCTGAGCGACGGTGTACAGCGGCGAGATGAGCAGGATCATCTCCGTGAGGATCAGCAGAATACCGGCGACGAGGAGCAGGTACTGCCAGGGGTTGGCGCTCCGAGTGCTCTGAGGGACCTCGTACTGTGCGATCTGCGAGGGCAGGGCCGAGGCATCGGGCGGGTTTGCCAGCACCTGGCGGGACAGGACCGAGAAACCGGATGCGTTCAACTCGCGGATCTTCTCCCACGAGACCGGCGTCGGACCCGTCACGAACCAGGCAGTCTGCGTGCGCCCCGCGACGGCGAGGCGGTCAATCGGAAGCGTCCCATCGCCGATGATCGCGCGCTCAGAACCCCCAATGATGGAGTCGATCACGACGTTCCCCTTCAGGGACTGAGTCGCTCGTTCCTTCGCGATCGTCAGGGACAGGTTCACCGAGTCTCCGACGCTCACCGACAGGGCCCGGGCCACGTCCTCGGAGATGACGGCGTGGCCAGCGGCCAGGGGCCCGCTCTTACCACCCGCATTCACGCGCGGTGCCTCCAGCGAGGCCGTTTGCGTGCCGTTGTCGACCGTAAAACCCGTGCCATCCGCCGTTTCCAGACGCAGCTGGTAGAGCGTATCGACGGCGACCAGCTGATCACCCTCCGGCAGCCAGCTCTGGAGGGTGTCCATCGAGACCGAGACCTCGTCGCTCGAGGCCGTCTTCGACAGGCGGTCCGCGGTGAAGTCCTGCTCGATGGCCGTCGACGACCGGTGCAACGTCACCGCCTGCACGTCGCTGCGATGTCCGAGCCACGACGAGGCCTGGTAGCGCTGCGAGGTCGTGACGTCCCAGAAGGTGATCGCCGCGATCGCGATAATGATCGGCAGGGAGATCAAGAAGACCGCCGTGGCCGTACGGCCCAGGCTTTGGCGCGCATCACGAGAGGCGATGCGGAGTACTACTCCCCATCGCC
>JAHYYD010000081.1 GCA_019425105.1 Actinomycetota bacterium | reverse complement strand
CCGCACCCACGATGAACACGATCCAAATCAGGGAATAGACGAGGCCGGGGCGGGTGTCATCCCACATCGCCAGAATGACGCCCATGCACCCCATGAACGCCAGGACGATCCACGCACTCAACGCGCCGCCGGGGGCCTTGAAAGCCGAGGCCTCGTGCAGCTGCGGGTGCTTGTGGAGGTAGACCAGGTAGGACACGACGATGACCACCCACACGCCCATGAACAGCGTCGCCGACACCGAGGTCACCAGCGTGAACGCCGCCGAGATCGAGCCGCCCATCCCCATGATGACGATGCCCGACAGCAGGCACACGCACGACAGGAACAGGGCGTTGAGGGGCACGTGGTGGCTGGAGAGGCGGGCGAAGATACCGGGCGCCTGCTCCTGGCGGGCCAGGCCGTAGAGCATGCGCGAGGTCGAGTAGATGCCGGAGTTCGCGCTGGAGGCGGCCGAGGAGAGGACCACGAGGTTGACGATCGTCGCCGCGGCGCCCAGGCCGGTCAGCGAGAACATCGTGACGAAGGGCGATTTCTCGGGGCTCACCTGATCCCACGGGGTCACCATCATGATGGCCGCGAGCGCCGCCACGTAGAAGAGCATGATGCGCACGGGGATGGAGTTAACGGCCTTCGGCAGGGTGTTGTCCGGATCATCGGTCTCGGCGACGGTTGTACCCACCATTTCGATGCCAATGAAGGCGAAGAGGGCGATCTGGAAGCCGCCGAGGAAGCCGGTGAATCCGGTTGGGAAGAAGCCGCCGTGGCTCCACAGGTTCGAGACCGTGGCCGCGGTTCCCTCCGTATCAACGGTGCCCATGGCGACCATGGCGAAACCGACGATGACCAGCGCAATGATCGCGACGATCTTAATGAGGGCGAACCAGAATTCCGTCTCACCAAAGGCCTTGACCGTCATCGCGTTCAGGGCGAAGAGCAGCAGGGTCGTCGCGCCGATGGGGATCCACGCAGGCAAGTCCGGCCACCAGAAGTGGGTGTAGCCGGTGATCGCGATCATGTCCGCGACGCCGGTGACCACCCAGCACGCCCAGTATGTCCACCCGGTGACGAAGCCAGCCCACGGGCCGATCAGGTCGCGCGCAATATCCGCGAAGGTCGCGTACTTGTGGTCGGAGAGCAACAGCTCACCCAGGGTGCGCATGAACAGGAAGAGCACCGCGCCAATGATCATGTAGACCAGCAGGATCGAGGGGCCCGCGACGGAAATCGTCTTACCCGAGCCCATGAACAGGCCCGTGCCGATCGCGCCACCAATGGCAATCAGCTGAATGTGGCGGTTTTTCAGCGTGCGCTGAAGCTTTTCGCCGCCCTGCTGGTGGTCGCCGTGTTCGACTTTCTCACTGGTCATCGTTGTTCCTTCTGCCTGCTCCCGCCCCACCTGGGACGTTTTGCGCGGTCTTTGCACGCTCTCGCGAAGCGCTTGACTCTCCAACGCTACCGCACGGGCACGCTCATGACCGAATCTAGATCCCCACATGGCAGAAGCCTCGCATTCAAGTTAGGTTTGCCTTATGACGCAGACTTCGACGCCTTCGACGGGCCACACCGAGGTGCCCGCGGGTGCCCACTCCCCCGCTCCCTCCCCGAGCGCCTCAACCCCGGCCTCGGCGCGCACCGCACCCGACCCGTCGACCGCCCCGGCCTCGTACCCCCTGATCTCCGCGGCCACGATCCCGACCGAGCGGGCCGCGCGCTACGGCAAGCAGCTTGTGAGCCACATGGGGCACAAAATCACGGGCTCGTGGGACGAGGAAACAGGCAGCGGATACCTGCTGTTCGACCGCGAGGGGCCGGTCCTGGGGCGCTTTGACGTGATCGCGTCGCCGTCGGCGCTGACCATTGAACTGCGCACGGAGCCCGAGCGCGCCGATCGCCTCGAATTCATCGTCGGCATTCACTTGGCGCGCTTCGGCGCGCGCGACAGCCTCGCCATTTCGTGGGAGCGCACCGACGGCAGCCAAGGATCCACACAGGGCCCCCTCACCCCCGAAGAGGTCGAGGCCCACGCCCGCGCCAAGAAGGCCGCCCGCGAGGCGGCGGCGCGCGAGGCGGCGGAGCTTAAGACCGGGCACGCAGAGTAGGCCCGGCAGGCACGCGGAGTAGCCGCGGCACTCACGACGCAATAGGCGCGCACCGGTTCAACCGGATCGGGAACATTCCACCTCATCGGGAACATTCCACCCAATCAGAAGGGGTTGAATCTTCCCGATCGGGTGTAACACCACTTAACAACAAGCCCAACCGCGGCGAGGTGTCCGGCAGCCCGCATCCTGTGCCCCGCCACTGTCCCCAATCTTTGCCCGAACCCATCGTTCGCGTCCGGCAGCCCGCATCCTGTGCCCCGCCACTGTCCCCACATTCACCAATTCCGCATGCAATTCCCTGACAGCCGGACGCGTTAACGCCTCAAAAACCGCAGAATTCCAACGTTCTGACTTCAAAAGTTGAAGTACCCACAGGGGAATTGCATGCGAAATTTGGGAGACACACCCAGCCCCCACGCGTATCGATACGAGTCACACAGAGATCCGCATCAGAAACGGTTCACCACGGCAAGGCGTTGCACTAGTTAGGGAGCATTACACCAGTTAGGGACCATTACACCACCTGGGAACTGGTGTAATACCCAGCTAAATGGTGTAACACCACTTAGGAACAAGCCCAACCGCGCGGCCAGCGTCCGACACCCGGAGGCATTGCACTACTTTCACCAGCGTTGCACTACTTAGCAGGGCATTGCACTAGCTACTATCCAGTGCAATGCTCCCCCATCTAGTGCATTGCTCCTTCAACTAGTGCAACGCTCCCCACTCACTCCTCCAGGTGCGCAAAGACTCAACCTGATCGGGAAGATTCCACCCGATCAGAAGGGGTTGAATCTTCCCAATCGGGTGTAACACCCCATCGGCAACAAGCTAGACCGCGGCGAACGTCCGGCGGCCCGCAGCCAACACCACACCGCCGTCCCCACATTCACCAATTCCGCATGCAATTCCCTGACGATCGAACGCGTTGGTGTCTCAAAAACCGCAGAATTCCAACGTTCTGACTTAAAAAGTTGAAACACTCACGGGGGAATTGCATGCGAAATTTCGGGGCGAGATCCAGGTTGAAACGACAGAACTCCGCCGACATCAGCAGACACCGGCAGGTGCCAGGAGGTCGAAAGCCTAGACGCTCAGCGGCCCTCGAGGTAGGTCTTCGCCGCAGCCAGGACCTGTTCCCACATGCCGATCGCATCCTCGTACGCCTGGCGTGCCTCGGCCTCGTCGTCGGAGACCGACGCCAGACCCGACTCCTCGACGTGGATGGCGACACCACCGCGCTCCTCGGACAGGGAGACCTCGACACGGGTCGCGTACTCGTCCGGCAGCTCGTCAGCGGCCAGCGGGTACCAGCGGAAGGCGACGACGTCCATCGGATCCTCGTCGGCCTTCTCGATCAGCCAGTCGCCGGCGTCCGGGTCGCTCACGCGGTACAGGCCATCGTCCCCGAGCGTCACCTCGTGATCACCCAGCGGGCCGTCGTTCACCCACCAGCCCGGCTCCGACACGAGCGCCCACGCGGCCTCAACGTCGCAGCCGACGACCACGTCGGTCGCGACGCGATCCAGATCGTCCTCAACATCGTCGTCAGAAGTCATGCCAAAGAAGCTCATGCATTAACGGTACCGGCTCGGGCGCTCCCAGGCACGCGAATGGACACCGAAACGGACGCCCATTTCCGCACGTCGGCGGGCACCGGAACAGACAAGGGATCAGACCCCGTGCGAGCACGTCGGCGCGCACATGCACGAGGCATTGGAACGCCACGTCTTCGCACGCACACGACGAGGCCGTGGCCAGCCCCGCAGGACAGCGGGAGTGGGCCACGGCCTCGTTGAAGGGAGGGCGATCAGCCGAGACGCGTGATGCGGTAGCGCCAATCCACGGGGCCAACCTCGAGGGTCTCCACGCGGTAGTGCTGCTCGGAATCCTGCAGGTGCGCGAACAGCGGCTCGGGCTGGTGAGGCGCGCAGATCTGGATGTTCTCGCCGACGGGCAGGTTATCGACCGCCGCGAAGAGGACCGCGTGGCGCACGACGCGGGGGATCGAGTGGATGACCAGCTCGTCCGCGCCCGGGCGGTGGATGACGCCGGCGCCGCCAGCGTGCACGTTGCCCGCCGAGGGGGCGCCGTCACCGCAGCCGCAGCCACCCGCCGTGGAGGCGATGGGCTCGGCGGCCATCTCGTGGGGGCGCTCGGCGGGGGCGTCGTGGCCGTGGCCGCCGCAGCCGCAACCGGCGTGCTCAGCAGGAGCGGCCTGCTCCGCGCGTTCCTTCTTACCTTCGCCACCGCAGCCGCACCCGCAGCCGCCATCCTCGGAAGGGACGGTGTTGGCGTCGACCAGCTTGAACATCTGACGGTCAGTCATGTCTTTTCCTTATCCTTCGGCCCGACGGGCCATTTCAGCGAACCTTACCCAGTGTAGGCATGCCTCAGCCGGCCGCGCGCGTTCACTTAATGAGGAACTCGGCCTCAACCTCGACGCTCACGTTGAGGGGCAGCGCGGCGACGCCGACGGCGCTGCGCGCGTGCTGGCTGCCGAAGATCTCGCCGAATAGCTCGGAGGCGCCGTTGATGACGCCGGCCTGCCCGTAGAAGTCGGGGCGCGAGGACACGAAGCCCACGACCTTCACGACGCCCGCGAGGTTGTCGATGCCGCCCGCGACGGAGGCAGCTGCGGCCAGGGCGTTGAGGGCGCACACGCGCGCCGCGTCCTTGGCGTCCTCGGGGTCCGCGCCGTCCTCGCCGACCGCGCCGATGCACACGGGCTCGCCGTTCACGACGGGGATCTGGCCGGAGGTGCGCACGACGCCGCGGTCGATGACGGCGGGCACGTACGCGGCGACCGGCGTGGCGACGGCGGGCAGTTCGAGGCCGAGCTCGGCGAGCTTCTCGGAGGGGAGCATGAGGGGTCCTTTCGTTCTTATTGACGAGGCCGGGGCCTCGTCCTCTGGTTCCAGTCTAGTTGCGCTGATCCCGGAGGTGGCGAGTGACGGCGTGACCGTGAGATCCCGGCCGAGGCCTCGTCGATGAAGAGGCAGCGCAGGTATAAGCGTGCGCCCCGCGTGTCGACAATCACGCGGGGCGCACTATTCAGGAGGCTTCAGCCCTGGGGCGCGGCCGGGGGCTGACCGCCCTGACCCGGACCGCCCGCCGGGGGCTGACCGCCCTGACCCGGACCGCCCATCGGGGGCTGACCGCCGGCCGGGGGCTGTCCGCCCATCCCCATGCCGCCCTGGCCGGCGGTCGCCTCTGTGGCGGTGCCGTCGACGCTCACCGTGTAGGTGGAGCCGTTGGTCATGCCGGAGGTCGAGTAGATGACGTTACCGAAGGCCTTGAGCGAGGTGTAGGTGCCCAGAACCGAACCCGAGGCGTCGGTGATCGTCACCGTGGATCCGGCGGAGCCGGTCGCCGAGGCGGAGACCCAGCCCTGGCCGTCGGTCGTGGTCGGCGTCTCCACCATCTCGTTGGTAGCGAAGGCGATGACCGTGCCGCCCGTGATGCTCATGGCGCCGTTGCTGTCCAGGGCACCGTTCGCGCCGGAGGCCGGGCCGTAGACGGTCGTCGTGCCGCCGCTGATGGTCAGCGAGCCGTTGGAGTCGAGGCCGTCGCCGTTCGCGTTGACGGTCACGGTGCCGCCGGTGATGGTGAGCTGCTCGCCCGTGTCTTCCATCGAGCCGCCGCCGTCAGCCATTCCACCGGGGCCCATCTGCTCGGTGGTGGTCGTGGTCGTGTCGTTGGTGGTCGCGGAGTCCGAGCTGGATTCGGCGACAGCGGCCAGGCCGGCCTCGACCGTGATCGAGCCCGAGGCGTTGATGCCGTCGTCGCTCGAGGTCATGTCGACGGTGCCGTCGGAGATCGTGATGAGGCCACCCTCGAGGGCCTCGTTCGACTGCGTGACGGTCACGGTTGCGCCGTCCAGGACGGCCGCGACCTCGGTGTGCACACCATCGTCGCCGGAGGCGGCGGTGATCGTGCCGGAGCTCAGGCGCAGCGCGCCGTTGGAGTGGATAGCGTCATCCCCGGCGTCGATGGTGGTCGTGCCGCCGTCGACGATGATGTAGGTCTGCGCCTTGATGCCCTTGGCCGAGCCCGCGGAGGGCTTGCCGGCCGACGCGCCGCCGCCCGAGGTGATCGACAGGGTGCCGCCGGTGACGATCGCGTCGGTGTACGCGTCGATGCCGTCGCCGCCCGAGGTCAGGGTGACGGTGCCATCCACGATGGACACATAGCCCTTGGTGTCGTCGTTGTCCTGGTCGGACTTGAGGGCGTCGCCGCCGGAGTTCACGGTGACGGTGCCGCCGGCAACGGTCAGGGAATCCTTGCCGCGCAGGCCGTCGTCCGAGGCGGTCGCGTTAATCGTGCCGCTCAGGACGTACAGGTCGTCCTTAGAGGTGATCGCGTCCGAGGCGCCGGAGGTCACGGTGAGCGTGCCCGAGCCGGTGATCGTCAGGTCCATATCGGCGTAGATCGCAGCGTTCGCATCCTCGGTACCCGTGTAGGTGCCGTCGGTGATCGTCGACGTGCCCTCGAGGGACAGGACGAGGTCATCACCGCTGGTCGCCTCGATCGCGGTGCCCGTCGAGGAGATGATGGTCGCGTTGTCGAGAATCAGGATGACCCTGTCCTCGGCTCCGGCGGCCACAACGACCTTGCCGGTGAAGGATCCGCTGAGCTTGTAGACGCCGGCCTTGGAGATGGTCAGCACACCGTCGCTCACGGACACGGCATCGGACGAGGAGGTCGCGGTCGTACCGCTGAGCGTCACGTCGACGGCGTCCGAGGCCTTCCAGTCGCTGTCCTTCACGTAGGAGGCCTTCGCGTTCGAGGCCAGGGCGTCGGCCGCGGTGGGCGGAGCGGTCGTGTCGCCGTTGGTTCCAGAGGCGGCGACGGCAGCGGTCGCGCTCGTCGCGGAGGAGCCGGAGGAGGCCACGCCCGAGGCACCGCAGGCGCCCAGCGCCAGCGTTCCAACGAGGGCGATCGCACCAATCGTCCGAGCGGGGGTCCAAAGTTTCTGAAGGGCTTTCATGTGTATGTCTCTTTCGTGTGCTTAAGGCTTGTATTTCTTATGCTCAGCGCTTTCGTTTCGCGCGCGTTCGAAACCGTGAGGGCCGGTGTGGCAAAACCGGAGGGCCGGCGTGGCGTCGTCCGCGCGTGGTATCCGCCTGCTTGACGGCCGCCAGCCCGATGGCCATCTGCGTTACGCCCGTCAGGCCGCCATCGTCAGGGGCGTGGAGTGCGCGATCTCGGGGACCTCCACATATTCGTGAAAGTAGCGGTCCAGCGTGCGATGCCACTTGTTCGCAGGCAGGTCGTGCATGGCGGCCATCGCGGTCCCGTACTTGGAGATCTTCACGGGGCGCACGCCACCCTCCCACAGGAGGTGGTCGACGATCGAGGGAGTCGCGCCCGACTTCGTTTCGATGATGACCAGGTCGGGTCGAGCGACCTCGGTGCCGTCCGTGCGCAGCGAGCGCCACTTCAGGCCCGTGTCCACCGTCGCACGGCCCGCTCCACCGGGCAGGAGCAGGGTGTTGCGCTCGTAGGCCCCAGCCAGGACCGGCTCGAGGGCAGGAACCAGGTGGCCGTAGCCCGTCTTCTCGACCTTGCCGGCCACCCACTGGCGGCGCTCACCCGCTAGAGGAGCCCCGGCCTCGTCCCAAGAGATCGGCATACGCTTCTTGACGGTCACGCCGCGCGGGCCGCGGGTCTTGACCTCCAGGAACGAGGCCTTGGACGAGAGGTAGGAGCGGGTGCGGACCTTGAAACGACGGCGGCGCTTGAGCGCAGTCAGCAGGTACGAATCCATGTCGGGGGTGTCGTAGTAGGTGGAGGCGTAGCCCTGGGACACCTGGCCGTCGATGTTCAGGACCAACACGTCCTCAGGGAGGTGGCTCAGAATCGCCGAGGCCGTGGCGGCGTCCAGCGCGTACTTGCGGTCCACTCGGGTCAGCATCGCCGCGCGCTTATTCAGTTCATCGAGGCCGATCGAGTCGAGGTCGGCGAGAATCGAGTTCAGGGTGGCGTTCATGAGTCGTGTCCTTAGTTGTGGCGGTCTGCGGGGGTGTTGGCTGGTGGGCGGCGGGTGCGCTGGCGGGCCAGCGTGTCAGGCGACCTTCGAGCGAACGTCCACGAGCGTCAGGTCGTTCACGAGGTCGAGCTTGACGACATTCACCGAGGCGACGGACGCGCCCAGGCGCTGCTCGAGGGCCGCCTTCAGCTCGGCCGGGTCGGCGATCGCGCGGTCCAGCTGGACGGTCTGCGAGGTGTAGCGGCCGAAGACCAGCTTCGAGTCACCGAAGGCCAATGCCGCGAGGATCAGCGCAATGAGGCCGCCCAGCAGCGGGGTCACCGCCGAAGACATGCCCGTCAGCAGGCCGAGAGCCAGCGACGCGAAGTAGTAGGCGATTTCCGTCTGCGAGATCTGATCCGAACGCAGTCGGATGATCGAGAGAACACCGAAGAGGCCGAGGCCGAGGCCCGCACTCACGGTCGAGTTCGCGAGGATGATCGTGACGGCGAGGACGCCGACATTCACTCCCAGGAACGCTGCGACCAGGTCAGCGCGGCGGTGCCGTGGGAAGTACAGGCCGAACACGAGGGCGGCCATGGCAACCAGGTCAATGGCGATCAGAATCAGGGCGGTCATTGGAGTCTCCTTTTGTCGATGCACCAATTTCCCCACGCGACCCTATGAAGAACCTATGAAGCTCTCATATTTCTCATATGACTTTTGGGAGTGTTGCTGTGAAGCTGTGAAACCCGGTGTTTATACGGGCAGTTTTCATTGATCTTCTACTGTTTTGCTCGCTGTGAATCCAACGCACTTTTCAATCGCTGCACGAGTTGCCAAACCTCTGATCACCGCATCATCTGTCTTGTTGGGCAGGGCTGCTTTGTGTGCCCGTGGGCGGCGGCCCGCCCGCGAGCCGTCCGCGCCGCGAGCTTCGCTCGGCGCGTC
>JAHYYD010000080.1 GCA_019425105.1 Actinomycetota bacterium | reverse complement strand
AGAACGCGTTCAGGCGACCCTCAACGATCTTAGGAACGATGTTGGCGGGCTTGCCTTCCTCGAGCGTAATCTTCTCGAGGGTGGCGCGCTCCTTGTCGAGCACGTCGGCCGGTACCGAATCGCGATCGAGGTAGGCGGGCATGTAAGCAGCAACGTGCATCGCGATGTCGTGGGCAACGGACTTGCCGGCGGCATCGGTGACGACGAAGACGCCAACCTGCGGGGGCAGGTCAGGGTTGGTCTGGTGCAGGTAGAGGTCGACGTTCTCGCCCTCGACGCGCACGATGCGACCAACCTGGAGCTTCTCGCCGATGATGGCGGCGAAAGCATCCAGACGATCCTTGACGGTGCCCTCGCCCATGGGGGCGGCGAGCAGCGCGTCCAGGTCGGCAGCGCCGGACGCAACGGCGGCAGCCAGGACCTCGTTGGAGAAGTCGATGAACTTCTGGTTCTTGGCGACGAAGTCGGTCTCCGAGTTGACCTCGACCAGCACGCCGACGGTACCGTCGGTCTGAGCGGCCAGCAGGCCCGCGGAGGCCTGGCGGCCCTCGCGCTTGGACAGGGACTTCAGGCCCTTCAGGCGGATAATCTCGAGAGCCTTCTCGGCGTCGCCGTTGGCCTCGGTCAGAGCCTTCTTGACATCCATCATGCCAGCGCCGGTCTGCTCACGCAGCGCCTTCACATCTGCAGCGGTGAAATTCGCCATCGGATGATTCCTCTCAGTAAAAAGTTCAGTCCTGCTTGGTGGCCGACTCTTCGGCAACCTCGGCGGCGGCAGCTTCGTCAGCCTGAATCTCGCCCTCGAGGAGCTCGCGCTCCCACTCGGCCAGCGGCTCAGCGGCGGTCTCTTCGCCCTTGCCCTTACGGACGTCGGAGCGGGCGATGAGGCCCTCGGCGACGGCGTCGGCGATCACGCGGGTCAGCAGGGAGACGGCGCGGATGGCGTCGTCGTTGCCGGGGATGCGGTAGTCGACCTCGTCCGGATCAGCGTTGGTGTCGAGGATGGCAACGATCGGGATGCGCAGCTTGCGAGCCTCGGAGACCGCGAGGTGCTCCTTCTTGGGGTCGACGATCCACACGGCCGAGGGAACCTTGGCCATGTCACGGATGCCGCCGAGCGTGCGCGAGAGCTTGTCCTTCTCACGGCGCATCATGAGCAGTTCCTTCTTGGTGTGACCGGAGGCGGCCACGTCGTCGAAGTCGATCTGCTCGAGTTCCTTCAGGCGCTGCAGACGGGTGGCAACGGTCGAGAAGTTGGTGAGCATGCCGCCGAGCCAACGGTGGTTCACGTAGGGCATGCCGACGCGCTGGGCCTGCTCGGCCACGGCTTCCTGGGCCTGCTTCTTGGTGCCGACGAAGAGCAGGGTGCCGCCGTGGGCGACGGTCTGCTTCACGAAGTCGAAAGCGATGTCGATGTCAGCAATGGTCTGCTGCAAGTCGATGATGTAAATGCCGTTGCGCTCGGTGAGGATGAAGCGCTTCATCTTCGGGTTCCAACGGCGAGTCTGGTGACCGAAGTGGACACCGGACTCGAGGAGCTGACGCATGGTAACGATTGCCATGGTTCGTCCTTTCCCCGCAAGTCGCGAGTGATCAGTGGGGTCTCCCCCGGGTTATCGGTTTGCTGTGCGCGTAGCGCACCCTGGTGCCATGACCGGCGACCATCCCCGAAGGGACCGAAGCCGCCGCGCCTCGCTTCCCTGGCGGTTTCCCGTGGTCGGCGATAATGGCACGCGAAGTCACCTGCACATGGCAAGTGCTTGGTCATCTTACCTCAGGTACGGTCAATTCACCGCACCTAGAGTGATGAGACCTTGCCTACTGGTTGTGCGGTTGACGAGGCCGAGGCGGGAGGGTGGAAACGGACCTTCCTCGTGTGTCATCCACAGGCATGTGTGGCGACCTCCGGCTATCCACAACCGTGATTAATCGACTGGATCTCGCGAAGGCGGACTCACACACTGGGGGCATGATGTTGTCGTTCAGTAATCGCGCCCGGTCTCGCATGGCATGCCTTGCAGTCGTTATCACCGCCCTGTTGTGTGCGGCGTATCCTCCCAAGGCCGTTGGGACGACACAGGAAGACCGTTGGCAGTGGCCGACGGGAGCGCCTGTCCCGGTTGTCGAAGGGTTCTCCCCGCCGGCTCACGATTGGTTGCCCGGGCGGCGGGGAGTCATGTTGCGCTATCCAGCTCCATCCGCGGTCTACGCCTGTGCACCGGGGACGGTCACCGTCGCTGGTCCAGTCGCAGGCCGTGGGGTCATTTCGATTCACCACAGCGTACGTGGCCACGATATCTGGTCGACGTACCTACCTGTCACTCCCACCGTCACTGTCGGCGATCACGTCGAGAAGGGGGACGTTATCGGCGTCGTTGAGGCAGACTCGCAGACGCTGCACTGGGGCGTTAAAACAGGGCGACGTACCTACATCGACCCGATCCGCCTGACAATCGGGCGCCCGCGTCTGCTCCCCTGGGACGAGGCCACGGCCGGGTAGGGGCATTACGGAGTCCATCTGCGTGTCGGCGGAGCACGCTGAGCGGGTGACACCCCGCCCCTTACGCTCGCGGGTGCGCCCGCTGGTAAATCGCACTCAGCCGCGCGGTATCCACGTGGGTATAGCGCTGCGTGGTCGAGAGCGACGAATGCCCGAGCATCTCCTGGACGGCACGCAGATCGGCCCCACCCTGCAGGAGGTGGGTCGCCGTCGAGTGCCTCAGCCCATGGGGTGCGATGTCGTGAACACCGGCGCGCGCAGCCATCTTGTGCACCATTGAACGCACAACACGCGGGTCGATGCGACCGCCCTTCTCTCCAAGGAAGAGGGCGTTGCCGCTCCCCTCCCTCACCAACTGCGGCCGGCCTCGGACGAGCCAGTGATCGAGGGCTTGCGCTGCCGGAGGCCCATACGGAACCACGCGCTCCTTATTTCCTTTACCGACGACGCGTACGGTGAGTGCTTCACGGTTCAACGACGACACGTCGAGGGCACAGACCTCGGAAACTCGCAGGCCACAGGCATAGGTCAGCTCGAGGATCGCCCAATTACGTAACTGCGACGGCCCGCCCATCTTGGCTTCATCGCGAGCGTTATTGAGAAGCACCCGCGCGTCCGATTCGTCGAGGGGGGAAGGCAGACGCTGATCGGCACGCGGTGAGGACAGCAGCGCAGCCGGGTCACGCAGGAAGATCCCTTCTCGCAGCGCCCACGCAGTGAAATTACGAACCGCAGCAGTGTGGCGCGCGATTGTCGACCGCGCGCCCCCTGATGCGAGGGTCTGAGCGAGCCAGGAGCGAATAGCGCGCTGCGTCAGCACCTCACGCAGCTGCTCGGGCGACGCCTCCTCCCCGAGAGACACAAACTCCATCAGCGAACGCAGGTCGGCGCGATACGCGCTGATCGTATGGGGACTCATCCGTCGTCCGAGGCGCAAATACTCTTCCCAGCGCTCCCCCGCAGTGCGTGTCATGTGGCTATCCTACGATCTGCTTCCTCCTGCTCGCGCCCAGCCACGCGTCGATCCCGACACGAGGCCCGCGACAGACAGATCCATGAGTGCGCGATTGACCTCCGCGCGTGAGAGACCCGCCGCAATGCAGATCGCTTCAACCGACGACGGTGCGCGTCTGGGCAGCGCTTCCCACACTCGGCGCTGTATCGGTTCCAGGGCAGCAATGCCCCTATCCTCTTCGATCGGCATTCCGAAGAGAGGTTCCGTCCCTTCGACACTGACGGGACGCACTAGTTCGAGCGCATCGCGACCATCGCGAATAATCGTCGCGCCGTTGCGAGCCAGTTCCAGGCAGCCGACTGACATCGGTGCATCAACCGGGCCGGGTACCGCGCCGAGTTCCCGGCCGTATTCCATCGCGCGGCGCGCCGTCGCAAGGGCGCCAGAACGCGCTCCGGCCTCGACGACGACGGTTGCCGCGCTCCACGCCGCGATGAGCCTGTTACGGGTGAGGAAACGCCACTTCGCGGGCCTGGCAGTCGGAGCAACCTCAGAGATGAGAGCACCTCCCGCCTCGACGACGGCTCGGAAGTCTCTCCCGTGAGCGGCGGGGTACGGATTGGATACTCCACCCGCAAGAACGCAGATCGTGCGCCCATGCGCGGACAGTGCCCCACGATGGGCCTCTATATCAATCCCAATCGCGCCCCCGGAAACAACCGTGACCCCGGCAGAGGCTACGTATGCCGCCATGTTGCGGGCACGGCGGTTTCCCGCGCCGGTGGACGCACGCGCGCCCACGACAGACAGGTAATCACCCATACGGGCAGCCTCGGGGAGCACCCCCAGGTACCACAGGCCCATCGGTTCTTCCTCGCCCAGACAGACAAGCTGTTCCGGCCATCGAGGATCGCCGGGGATGAGAAACCCCCCACCTGTGCGTGCGACACGTTCGAGCTCGACATCGATATCGACGGCCAGGGCACGCTCACGCCACCTGCCCCACTGCGTCAACCAATCAACCTTCGGGTACCCGACGAGCTGTTCCGGTACGCCGACCCACCTTTTCTGTAACCAGTCACGACCCCCGCGGTCGCCCAACGCGCGACGGACCACCCGGGCGCAGGGGTCGGCCGGCTCAGCAACGGCCGACCACCAAGCGGCCTCCCATAGTTCTGTCTCATTCATAGTGATCTGCTCCATTTCGCAGCTGCTGCGCTGCAACGATGTGGTCAAACGTGGGGCGCGCAGCCCCATCAAGGTCGGCAAGCGTCCATGACAGACGCAGCATCCGGTCCACCCCTCGCATTGAGGAGTGTCCCGATTCAACAAGCCGATCGAGTTCATTCATCAGCGATGTCTCGATGCCTGAGTGGTGGCGTAGCCACGCCCCGGGAAGCTGCGCGTTGAGCGTCCACGGAGTCCCCTCAAGACGCCTCCGCGTCCTCGCACGTGCCTCGATGACGCGCTGCCGAATGGACTCGGAATCGACCATCGTGGTCGCCGCCATATCCGCGCGGCTCGGCGTGTGCACATCTATTCGTATGTCCATACGGTCGAGCAGCGGACCCGACAAGCGCGCCAGGTAGCGCCTCCTGTTGACGGAGGAACACGTGCAGCGACGTCCGCCGCTTCCGCCGCCGCACGGGCACGGGTTCGATGCCATCACGAGCTGGAACGATGCCGGATAGCGTGCTTGAACCCCCGAGCGGTGCAGGTGAATCGCACCGGATTCCAGCGGCTCGCGAAGCGAGTCGAGCACGGAGGGCGCAAACTCCGCGGCCTCGTCAAGAAAAAGAATCCCGCCGTGAGCGAGGGAGGCAGCCCCGGGGACGAGAGTACGGGTTCCTCCCCCAATGAGCGCCGGCATCGTCACACTATGGTGCGGGGCCTGAAACGGGGGCCGCTTCATGAGAGACATGCCGGTAGGAAGCAACCCCGCAACGGAATGCAACGACGTCGTCACGAGCGCGGTATCAGCATCCAGGTCCGGAAGAATCGTCGGAAGTCGGGAGGCAAGCATCGTTTTACCCGCTCCGGGCTCACCGAGGAGAAACACGTGATGTCCACCGGCCGCGGCAACTTCCAACGCCGAAATCGCCTCCGGTTGTCCGCGCACATCCGACATGTCGAGCGCCAGCGAAGCGGCCTCCTGCTCGACCTCGCGGCGTATCCCGAGCCGCCCATGGAACGGCGCCTTGACAGCATCACCCCCGGCCCACGCGACGAGGTCGGCGAAATGGGAGAAGTCAAGGACCTCGATGCCACTGACCAACCGTGCTTCCTGGGCACACGCCGTCGGCACAATCACCCGTCGCACGCCCAAAGAACGCGCGGCCAGCACGGCAGGCAAAACCCCTCGAACCGGCTGAATGCTTCCATCGAGGGCAAGCTCTCCCACGAGAACCGCATCCTCAAACGCGGCGGGAGACACAAGACCGGTGGCCAAAGCGACGGACGCCGCAATCGACAGATCGAAAGCAGATCCCGACTTCGGGATACCAGCCGGCGACAAATTCACGGTAATACGCTGGTCCAACACGTCCAATCCGCACGACTCGAAAGCCGCGCGCACACGATCACGTGCCTCACGGACCGAGGTATCGAGCAACCCCACGAGCGTAAACGCCACCAGTCCAGCGCCCGCATAGGTCTCCACATCCACCAGATGTCCCTCGATGCCGACAACACTCATCGAATACGTGCGAGCAAGACCCGGCCCATTCATTGCACACCCCTCAACCAGGTCACCTGCGCGCCCAGAGCGCGAAGATCCACTGCCTCGTCCATGGGCGCAGGCCAGGTGCCCAGCGTCCGCGCGTCCACCGTGATCGCAACGACGTCGATGCGCACGCGGGAGGACAGAGGCCCATGCGCGCGACACCACGCGCCCGTCAGCGCGCGGAGCCTGGCCACCTTGCGTGGATCGATCGATGCGAGCGCACTTCCGCGACTGCGCCCGACCCTCGTGCGTACCTCCACCACCACGGTCCACGACCGCCGTGGATCAGCATCGTCTCGCGCAATAATGTCAAGCTCTCCCCGGCGACCATCACGCCAGTTCGATTCGAGAATGCGCAGACCTTTCTCTTGCAGCAGCAAACGGGCGGTATGTTCACCCGCAGCGCCTAACGCCCGACGATCGGGCCGTATGTTGCATCCCATCACGGATCACCTCCGCACCCACAGTGCTCCCTTCTGGAAGGACACAACAACGCGAAAACCGCCCCCTGTGGACAGGGGACGGTGTGCGACAAGGCCTGTGGATAACTGCGCGCCTCCGCGTCGTCGACGGTTAGGGGATGTCGAGCTCCGGCTTCGAAAGCTCCTCGACATTCACGTCTTTGTACGTGATGACGCGCACCAAACGCACGAAACGGGACGAACGGTAGATGTCCCACACCCAGGCATCGCTCAGCGTCAATTCAAAGAAGACATCCCCGCCGACCGGGCGAGCCTGCACATCAACGTGATTGCACAGGTAGAAACGCCTCTCGGTCTCAACCACGTACTTAAACAATCCGATGACATCGCGGTACTCCTTGAAGAGTTCCAACTCCAGATTGTTTTCGTAACCTTCGATTTCTTCGCTCACGCACCCATCATGCCGGGCCGCGCCCCGGGCGGCGCGGTGCCACCCCGGGCGCGCCCTACTTTGTGGCCTGCGTCGGCATCTTCCACGAGCGGCGGTGATAATCAGAGACGCCTAGTTCACCAATAGCGCGTGCGTGCGCGGCAGAACCGTAACCCTTGTTCGAGGCCCATCCGTATCCGGGATCATCGAGCCCCTGCATCAGGTGATCACGTGCAACTTTCGCAAGAACGGAAGCGGCGGCCACAACCGCGCAGGAAGCATCAGCCTTCACCTGCATGTGCACGGGAAGTTCACGCCCGAAAGGATCATCGGGACCATCGAGCGCTCCGAAGAGGTCATCCGGGGCCGACAGCCAATTGTGGGAGCCGTCCAAGAGGACGCCACCGGGGACGAGGCCCCGGTCAGCGACGTCGGCAAGCGCGCGGCGCCCGGCGAGCCGGAGAGCAGCAATGATGCCCCATTGATCGATCTCCTGCGCGGACGCGTAGCCGACGGATGATGCGAGAGCCCACGAGCGCACAGGCTCAACGAGCGCCTCGCGCCTGCGCGGCGTGAGTGCCTTGGAATCTGTCAGCCCCTCGGGCATGGGTGCTGCATCAATACCAATGAGCGCAACGCCGACAGCGACAGGGCCAGCGAGGGCTCCGCGACCCACCTCGTCCATGCCAGCGACGACACCCCAGCGCCTAGCGAGAGACACCTCCAGCTCACGGGACGCGGTTGTCATGACGCAGAGGGAACGGCGGCAAAAACCTCGTGATGCGCGATGTCGGTCGTCCAGCGAGACGTCGGCCAGATAACGGCCTGGACGGTGCCCACAACCGAGGAGACCGGCACGTAAGGCGACTGACCAGACCCCATGTGATAGCGAGAGTCTGCAGAATTGGAGCGGTTATCACCCATCACCCACAGGTGTCCCTCAGGAACGACTACGTCGAAGGTGCGTTCACCACAGGGGACCTGGCCGTCGGGAACATAGGTCTCATCCAGTTCGACCCCGTTGACGCTGACCTTGCCGGTCGCGCTCGTGCAGGTGACGTGGTCTCCACCAACGCCAATCACACGCTTGACGAGAGTCTGTTCGCCACCGCCTGGGACAAAGCCCGTGAATTCACCAAGCCGACGCAAAACAGAAGGCGCAGTCGTTTCCGGCGATCCGAGCCAGCCGAGTGTGTCATCGAAAACGACGACATCTCCGCGCTGAACATTCGACGTCAACGCGTCAATACGCGAGACAGCAATCCGGTCATCCTCAACGAGCGTGTTGTGCATGGACGGAGAGGGAATCCAGAACACCTGCACGATGAAAGCACGCAGGAGCGAGGAGATAACGAGGGCAACGACGATAATCACGAGAATCTCGCGTAGCCACACGAGCGGGTTACGCCGCGCGCGGGCTTCCGCACGGTCACGATCCCGGAGCGAAGGCGCATGCAACGGTCCGAGCGTCGGGCCTGCTGTCGGGGTCATGCAATCTCCTTGTCGTTACGTCAACTATCCCAGGATACGGCGAGGCCCGACACCGGCGCGCGGTGTCGGGCCTTTCCGTGAAAAATGCCAAGGCTTGCGCCCGGCCGGCCTCACTCGGCCTTGCCGGAACGGTGCTCCTTGATCTTCGCGGCCTTGCCGTGACGCTCACGCAGGTAGTAGAGCTTGGCGCGGCGCACGTCGCCCTTGGTGACGACCTCGATGTGGTCGATCGTCGGGGCGTGAACAGGGAAGGTACGCTCAACGCCAACACCGAAGGAAACCTTGCGGATGGTGAACGTGGAGGACACACCGTGGCCGCGACGCGCGATCACGACGCCCTGGAAGACCTGGATACGAGAGCGGTTGCCTTCGATAACCTTGACGTGCACCTTGAGGGTGTCACCGGCTCGGAACGAGGGGATGTCATCGCGCAGCGATGCCGCATCAACGGCGTCCAGCTTCTGCATTTCTTCTCCTTGACGCATCTGCCGCAGGTCGGAAGCGCCTGGTTGGGCGGGTC
>JAHYYD010000008.1 GCA_019425105.1 Actinomycetota bacterium | reverse complement strand
AACCAGACCCCCTGCCCGACCAGGCCGGGAGTCCAACGACCGATCATACCAGGGCAGGGCCTTGTCGTCATATTCCTGGTGCTTGTCCGGCGTCGTAAGGTCGGTCACGTGTCGCGGAGTTATTCTCCGTGCGTGCGGTAGTGCTCCTCGAGTGCGTCGACGATGAGCTGCCAGGTCGACTTGGGCAGGATGGAGCCCTCGCGCCGCACGTCGGTGGCCTTCACCCACAGGGCGCGGTCGAGTCGGACCTCGGAGGGGCGGCCCTTTGAATCCCATTCGCCTGAGCCGATGTTGAACCAGTAGCGTCCGGCTGCCGCCTCCTGGGCGGCATCGCGTGTGTGGTCCTTACTCGTCAGCTGCAGGATATATACGCCCTCGCCCTGCGCGCCGATGACGACGGCGGGGCGGTCCTTTCCGACGGAGGTGTCCTCCTGATAGGGAACCCAGGTCCACACGACTTCACCGGGGTCGGCGTCCCCATCCATGATGGGCGTGTACGAGGCATTGGCGAGCGCGTCGGCGATGCTCGCTTCGCGGATGGACGTCTGGGGACGGTCCGACGTCGCCGGGTCCTCGTAGCGATGGTGGGAGCCGGTATGTGCGCTGGGCGACGCCGATGAGCGCGGCTTTGGTGTCGTTTTGTTGGTCGGCTGACGCTGCGATGGCTTGGTGGTGTTCGACTGTGATTCCTCGGTGGTGCCGGAGATGACGCTGATGAGGAAGTTGAACAGGCCCCTGACGAATGAATTCATGGGACCAGCATACGGCAGGGGAGGATCCGCCCGATTTTATCCACAGGGGTTCTGCGCGCGGCCAGGTTATCCACAGGGGTCGTTTCTCTGCGTGACAGTGCGCGGTTGTCTGTTTCATTCTGGATGTGTTCGCAGATGAACCCTCAACGATGAAAGGTGACGACGATGTCCACTGCAACGATTCACGGTCCGATCGTATCCCTCGATGCTTTCGGCCTGGCCTCCTCCACCCCTGGCTCACCCGACGCCCGGGCGCGCGCGTGCCTGGCTGATGCATTGAGCAGCGCCGCTGGCGGCGCGTTGGAGCGAGCCCTTGAATGTGCGACGGGGGTGTACCAGGACGAGGAGGTTGCGATCGAGCTGCGTCTCGAAGCGGCCAAACTCTGTGTCGACTGGCATAGCGCGCGGGGATCCTACGACCGGTGCCGACGCGTGGCGGGTGATGCCGCGCGGCTCGGAGCGAGGGCTTTGGAGCGTGACCATCCCCTTGTCCTCATGCTGAGGAACTCGGAAGCCTACTGGCTGTCGGTTCTGGGGTTCAACGATATGGCGGCCCGCCGCTTCGGGGCGCTCGTCGCTGATGTGAAGGCCTGCCGAGGCCTCGACCCGCAGATTGCGTTCGCGATTCGCAATAATTCGGCGATGCCGTGGAAGAATACGGGCAAGTGGAACAGGGCGGCCCGCGTCTACCGTGAGCTCCTCGCGGACATGGAAGAAACTCGCGACGAGGCCGACATGACGCTGCTGACGGTACGCGACAACCTCGCCGAGGTTCTCTCAGCCGATCGACA
The DNA here is from genome assembly GCA_019425105.1 of Actinomycetota bacterium. Lineage (GTDB taxonomy): Bacteria > Actinomycetota > Actinomycetes > Actinomycetales > Actinomycetaceae > Pauljensenia. The sequence continues at coordinate 20,025 of JAHYYD010000008.1, read as the reverse complement.
CTACGACGAGGCGATTGCGCTCTACGAGCACAACATGGACGCGCTGCTGACGGTCGTTGAACGCGGTGACTGGCGGGTGTTGCGCCTGCGCAACGAGATCGCTCGCAATACCTGGATGGGAGGCGATCGGGATGCCGGCGAGGATCTGTGGACGGTTCTGGCAGAAGACTGCCGCCGATACCTGGGGGATCGGGATCCGCTTACGGCGCGTATCCGCACCATTTTGCTCACCTTGGCCACGATGCGCGGTGACGACCAACGTGCCGAGGCCATCGCGCGCAAACTTCGCGATGATCATCCCGATGACTGGGAAGACTGCGACTTCACCGAGGCGATTTCCATCGTTGCTCAGGGGGAAATGGGAGGCGCGTCAGGGCTGTGAGCCGTGGCCACTGTGCGCGACTTCCCGCGCCTGAACTGGCACAAACGCCTGCGACAATGGGACGATAAGGAGGTTAACGACTTCACGGAGGTTCACGTGCCCATCCCCACGCCCGCGCAGCAGGCGCAGATTCGCCCGGCCCACACCCCGCAGGGGCAGATCCGTAACTTCTGCATCATCGCCCATATCGATCATGGGAAGTCGACGCTCGCGGACCGCATGCTCCAGCTGACCGGTGTCGTCGAGGCCCGCGAGATGCGCGACCAGTACCTCGATCGCATGGACATCGAGCGTGAGCGTGGCATTACGATCAAGAGCCAGGCCGTACGCATGCCGTGGGCGTACGAGGGAACCCCCTACGCGCTCAACATGATCGATACGCCTGGGCACGTGGACTTTACCTACGAGGTTTCTCGTTCTCTCGCGGCATGTGAGGGTGCGGTCCTCCTCATCGATGCCGCGCAGGGCATCGAGGCGCAGACACTCGCGAACCTGTACCTGGCCCTCGAGAATGACCTCGCGATCATCCCGGTCCTGAACAAGATCGACCTGCCGGGTGCTCAGCCCGAGAAGTACGCCCATGAGGTTGCCCAGCTGATCGGCTGTGACGAGGACGAAGTTCTCAAAGTCTCCGGCAAGACCGGTGAGGGTGTCGAGGAGCTGCTCGACCGCATCGTCGAGGCTGTCCCCGCCCCCGAGGGCGACCCCGAGGCGCCCACGCGCGCGATGATTTTCGATTCCGTGTACGACACGTACCGCGGCGTCGTCACCTACGTGCGTGTCGTTGACGGCGTGCTCTCCACCCGCCAGCGCGTGCGCATGATGTCCACGGGCGCCACCCACGAGCTCCTCGAATTGGGAGTGATTTCGCCGGAGCCGAAGCCCGAAGAGGGCATCGGCGCTGGCGAGGTGGGTTACCTGATTACGGGCGTGAAGGACGTGCGCCAGTCCCGTGTCGGTGACACGGTGACGAGCCAGGTACGAGGCGCTACCGAGGCACTCGAGGGCTACCGTGACCCCAACCCCATGGTGTTCTCCGGCATCTACCCGGTCGACGGCTCTGACTTCCCGGACCTGCGCGACGCCCTCGAGCGTCTTCAGCTCAACGACGCAGCGCTGACCTTTGAGCCGGAGTCCTCGGCGGCCCTCGGGTTTGGCTTCCGCTGTGGCTTCCTGGGACTACTTCATCTCGAGATCATCCGCGAGCGTCTGGAGCGCGAGTTCAACCTCGACCTCATCGCGACGGCCCCAAACGTCGTGTACCGCGTCATTACTGAGGACGGCACCGAGGTGCGCGTCGACAACCCGAGCGAGTTCCCCGAAGGCAAGATCTCTGAGGTGCGCGAGCCTGTCGTCAACGCGACGATCCTGACGCCCACCGAGTTCACGGGCACCATCATGGAGCTGTGTCAGGAGCGTCGCGGCTCGATGCGGGGCATGGACTACCTGAGCGAGGACCGCGTGGAGCTGCACTACCAGCTGCCCCTGGCCGAGATCGTCTTCGACTTTTTCGATCAGCTCAAATCCCGCACGCGCGGCTACGCCTCCCTGGATTACCAGGAGAGCGGCGAGCAGAGTGCCGACCTCGTCAAGGTTGACATCCTGCTCAACGGTGATCGCGTGGACGCGTTCAGTGCGATCGTGCACCGCGACGCGGCTTACAACTACGGTCAGCGCATGACGAAGCACCTCAAGGAACTGATTCCTCGCCAGCAGTTCGAGATCCCGGTCCAGGCGGCGGTGGGTGCGCGCGTGATCGCCCGCGAGACGATCAAGGCGCTGCGTAAGGACATGCTCGCCAAGTGCTATGGCGGTGACATTAGCCGTAAGCGCAAGCTGCTCGAGAAGCAGAAGGAAGGCAAGAAGCGCATGAAGTCCATCGGCCGCGTTGACGTGCCGCAGGAAGCCTTTATCGCTGCGCTGACTTCCGACGTTCCGACGGGTAAAAAGTGAGCGAGGATCGGATGAACGAGGCCGGGGGTCGTCGTCCGGGTGAGGCTCCCGAGGGCACGGTCTTCATGAGCCGTACGAAGTCTTTCACGCGGCGCACGCGCGAACTACCCGCGAACCTTGCGCGCACATGGGAGGCGCACGCGCACCTCTATGTGGTTGAGCCGCGTCGCGGCGTTGGCTACACGACGGTCGCGCAGGATTTCACGCTCGATCTGGCTGAGCTGTTCGGACGCCGCGCTCCCGTGACGCTCGAAATCGGCTCGGGCACGGGCGAACAGATCGTCGCGGCTGCGGCCGCCCATCCTGAGCGCGACTTCCTGGCCCTTGAGGTGTGGGTTCCGGGTATCGCGAAGCTCGTCTCCAAGGCGGTCGACGCAGGGGTGGACAACATCCGCGTGATCGAGGCCGACGCAGCCCAGGCGCTTCCCATCATGCTGGGGGACGCGTGCCTGGACGAGGTCTGGACGTTCTTCCCCGATCCGTGGCGCAAGGCCCGGCATCGTAAGCGTCGCCTCGTCTCCGATTCGTTTGCCCTCGAGGTGGCGCGCCTGTTGCGCGATCGCGGAGCGTGGCGCCTGGCCACCGACTGGGATGACTACGCCTGGCAGATGCGCGATGTGGTCGAAGCCTGCGAGCTGTTTGACAACCCGTACGCCGGGGAACGTCCGGACCCGCAGGATCCGCAGCCTGAGCGTGGGGGATTCGCCCCGCGCTTCTCAGGGCGCGTCGTCACGCACTTTGAGACCCGAGGCATCGATGCGGGCCGCCACGCCCATGACATCGTCGGCATTCGTCGTCCGCGTGGCTGACGCCGTGAGACGTGGAAGCCCCGCCCAGCCCGAGGGTGAGCGCTGGTCGGCCGACGGATCGCTTGACCCCGGCCTCGTCGAGGCGGATCGCGGTCGTCCCCTCTCCCTGTACGTTCACGTCCCTTTCTGTCGCGTGCGCTGCGGATACTGCGATTTCAACACGTACACGGTCGGTTTCGGTCCGGGCGCGCAGGTGGGGGATTATGCGCCCTCCGTTCTCGCCGAGGCTGCTCTGGCGTCTCGGGTCATGTCCGAGGCTGGGCTCCCCACGCGCCAGGCGCGGACGGTGTTTTTCGGTGGCGGTACTCCGACGATGTTGGATGTTGCCGAGTTGACTGAGATCCTGACGGGCCTACGTGATCGCATCGGTATTGCGCCGGGCGCGGAGGTGACCCTCGAAGCCAACCCCGATACGGTGACGCGTGATGGACTCGCGCAACTGGCTGACGCTGGGTTTACGCGGGTGTCGTTCGGTATGCAGTCTGCGGTGCCCGAGATTCTTGCGATCCTGGATCGCACGCATACTCCCGAGCGTGTGCCCCTCGTCGTTGAGTTGGCGAAGGAGGCTGGCCTGTCGACCTCGGTGGATCTTATCTACGGAACACCCGGGGAGAGCCTGGCGGACTGGGAAGCATCCCTGCGTGCTGCCCTGTCGTACGAGACCGACCACATCAGCGCCTACGCGCTTGTTGTCGAGGAGGGGACCAAGATGGGGGCGCAGGTGGCCAGGGGCGAGCTACCAACCCCGGATCCTGACGACGAGGCTGCCAAGTACGAGCTCGCCGATGATCTGCTCGGCGGGGCTGGGTACGCATGGTACGAGATTTCGAACTTCGCGCGCGTCACCGAGACCGATCGTGCCTCGGGACGGCCATCGACTTTCTATGAGCATGCCTCCGCCCATAACCTGGCCTACTGGCGGGACTGGGATTGGTGGGGCTTCGGGCCGGGGGCACACTCCCATATGGGGCGCACGCGCTGGTGGAACGTGAAGAACCCGGGAGCCTACGCGGGGCGTCTGAATGCTGGACAGTCTCCCGCTTACGCAGGTGAGGTTCTTGACGCAGATGCACGCGAGCTGGAGCGCGTCATGCTGGGCGTACGTACGTCCGAAGGCATTGAGATCGAAGGACTGCCGGGTCTGTCACTGCCCGATGGAGCGCGTGGCTCCTCCGATGGGCGTATCGCTGCACTCATTGCGGATGGACTGATCGATGGGGCTTGCGCTCTCTCCGGGCGCGTTGTCCTCACGCTGCGCGGCCGTCTCCTCGCGGATTACGTGACCCGCGAAATTATGGGCTATTGACGGTCATTTACTGCTTGTGTGGCGGAATATGCGTCTGGTGGTAAACATTATTGCGCAACCCCGTGATCCACGATGGAACTTGTATATCGCATGATACAAGTCAATCTGTGGAAATGGTTATCTGCTGTTTGACACCTGGTTGGCGTGTGCGATGTGACAAGCTAGCATTACGTCGCAATACTGTTGACATCATGGTTGAAATATGTTTGCCTAGATGTGTCATGTGAAGCTGAGTAATTTGCAGGGTTCCTCCATGAGGGGGCTTGTGAAGAGCCGTATACAAGGAAAAGTGTGGTACTGTGACTCTTCGTTACGCCGTCATTGCTGACATCGTGGGCTCTCGTACGCTGACCAATCGTGCAGAGGCTCAGAGAATCTATGAGGCTGCTCTTGGGGATGCGAGTGAGGGGCTCGCGCTACTGCAGGCACCTTACCCGACGGTCGGTGACGAATTCCAGGCTGCGGCGTACACGCTGGAGGATGCTCTTCTCCTGACGCTGCGCGCGCAGCTTCTGCTTCCCTCACAGCTTCAGCTTCGCTTTGGAATTGGTGCGGGACGAATTGAGGAGTTCTCCTCGGGTGTTCATCGTCAGGCTCCGGCGCGGTTGCGTGGTACGGAGCCGGCGCAGCTTCAGGATGGCTCAGCTTGGTGGGCGGCCCGCGCTGCGATCAACCGTGCGCATGACGTGCAAGATTCCTCGAATCCGTTCATCCGCACCTGGTTCATGGCGCATGCCTCTGTCGAGTCGTCCTTCCCGAGCCATTGCCAGACCTGCATCAATGCGCTGCTGAGCCTGCGTGACCATGCGATCCTCAAGCTCTCCGCGCGTCATCGCCGCATCACCGCTGCGCTGCTTCTCGGCAAGACCCAGGTGGAGATCGCTCGGGCTGAGAAGCTCTCGCAGCAGGCCATTTCTGACTTCGCCCGGGGCACGGGGGTGGGGTTGATCCAGTCGTCACTCATCATTGCGGAGGCCGCACGTGCATGAAGTCCTTCTCCTGGGCATCGCTGCCTCGGAGCTGACCGTCCTCCTCACGTCAGACCCTCGACGTTGGTCGCGGCGCCTGTCGCTCTTTCTGACGCTGCTCCTCGCTGTGATCTGCTACGCGTGGTTCATCCTCGGCGTCAGCGCGCTAGCAAATGCGCTCGGCGCGACGCTCGCGATCATATGGTTCGCGTGGGACCTTGTTGACCCCTCCGCGCGGGGTGTGATCGCCCGCTGGGCGTTGGCCTCCGTCGGTTTCGTCGCGCTCCTGAGTGCAGAACCGACCGAGTTTCCGATGCTCTCGCTGCGCTCCGGACGTCCGATCGACCTGATCATCGCGGTGCTCTTCCTCGTGACGGGTCCGGTCAATCACCTCATCACCGCCATTTTGCAGTGCGCGCGTGGGCGTGGGTCCGATCCGGTTCCCGGGTGGATTAATGCGCCCGTCCTGCCGGCGATGCCTGCGTCGGTGTCGGAGGATGGCGACGAAGCCCACGAGGAATCGGACGCCGTCGAGCCTCCTCTTATCTCGGGTGCGTTGCCCATCGTCGCCGGTCGCACAGAGGATGAGGGCGAAGTGACGGCACTGCGTGGTGGCCGCTGGATCGGTCCGCTTGAGCGTCTGCTGATCATCGTTCTCGCCGGTGCGGGCGCGGAGGTCGCGATAGCGGCAGTCGTTGCCGCCAAGGGCGTCATCCGTTTTCCTGAAATCTCGCAGGATTCGACCGGGGAGAAGGCTGAGGAATTCCTCATCGGCTCAGTGTCCTCGTGGATTCTGGCCGCCCTCGTGTCGATGCTCATTCACGCCGTGAGCCTGCACTGAGCGGTTGTGCCGCTAGAGTAAGCCGGGTGAATAGCTCAGATCCCTACGGCCGCAATATTTTCGCCCATGACCCGCATCGCGACGGGCCGGGGGCGAGGCGTCCGCGCTCTCAGGCAGTCCATGTCGAGATCGGCATGGTGCTGGAGGATGTCGCCTCCGGTTGGGTCGGTGCCGTGACGCGCGTGGAAAAGTCTGGCGGTGTTCACCTCGTGGAGCTGGAGGATCGGCGAGGAGTACGTCGGTCCTTCCCCCTCGGCCCCGGTTTTTGGCTGGAGGGTCGTCCCATTGAGGCGCTGCCGCCGCGTCCGGCCCCTGCCCGGGCCTCGTCCGGCCCCCAGGTCAGTGCGTCGGGACGTCGCATCACGAACTCCGGTTCGTTCGCGCCCGCGTCGAGTGGCCCCAAGGTTGCCAAGCGCTCGCGCATCTGGGTGGAGGGTCGTCATGACGCCGAACTCGTGCAGCACGTGTGGGGCGAGGACCTAGCCGAGGCGGGCATCGCTGTGCAGCTCCTCGAAGGCGTCGACAATCTCGAGGCGGTCCTGGACATTTTTGGGCCGACGGATACGGCGCGCGCGGGTGTTCTGGTCGATCACATGGTTCCCGGGTCGAAGGAGGCTCGCATTGCCGAGGCCGTGTCAGCCCGCTGGCCGGGCGCGGTTCTCGTCCTCGGTCATCCTTTCGTCGACATTTGGCAGGCCGTCAAGCCGGCCCGTGTGGGCCTTGAGCGTTGGCCGGATATTCCGCGCGGTACCGATATCAAGCATGGGACGCTTGACGCCCTCGGCTGGCCGCACGCCGACCAGCGTGACATTGCGATGGGGTGGAAGCGAATCCTGTCGACCGTGCGCACCTATCGTGACCTCGAGCCCGCGCTGCTGGGCAGGGTGGAGGAACTCATCGACTTCGTGACGGTTCCCTGGGCGCAGTGAGGATCCCCTGCGATGCGCCGATGAGTCTGCCTCGTGGCGGTTCGCGCAGGGCGCACGAGTCGTTGCACACTACGCTCGCCGCCCGCGAAGGACCGGGAGTAGCATTGGCACTCAGGAAGCATGAGTGCCAAGCAGGGAAGGAGACGGCATGACACGCACGAGTGCACAGGACCGCCGCCTTGACGTCCTGCGTGCCATCGTCACCCAGTACGTGGCCACCCGTGAACCCGTCGGCTCCAAGGCGATCGCCGCCGGGGGCCTGGGCGTGTCCTCGGCGACGATCCGCAACGACATGGCCGTCCTCGAGGAAGCCGGGCTCATCTACCAGCCTCACACCTCCGCCGGTCGTGTGCCGACCGACCGGGGATACCGAGTGTTCGTCGACCGGCTCGCCGAGCTCAAGCCCATGAGCGGCCCCGAGCGCCAGGCCCTCGAAACGTTCCTGTCCGAGTCCGTCGACATCGACGATGTCGTGGAGCGCTCGGTCCGCCTCCTCGCACAGGTCACGCATCAGGTGGCCCTCGTTCAGTACCCGGGCGCGCGTGCGCGCGTCCTCAAACACTTTGAGGCCATTGATCTGGCACCCGGTCGTGTCCTCATCGTCGTCATTACCGCCGACGGCGAGGTCGGGGAACGCACCTTGAGCCTGAACGCGCCTCTCGACGATGGACAGTTACACGAGGCCCGCGAGCACCTGCGGTGCCACTGCGATGGTGCCACGTCTGCGACCGTGCAGGCATGCGTCGACGCTGCGGCTGCCTCGGCCCGCCCCGACCTCGTCGGGACCGTCGCCGCGATCGGCGCTGCCCTCACCGACGTCCTCAGCGGTCCAAGCGAGTCGAAGATCGTCGTCGCGGGCGCCGCGAACCTCGCGAGGGGAGCGCTCGACTTCCACGACATCGCGCCGGTCCTGGACGCCCTCGAAGAGCAGGTCGTCCTCATGCGGCTCTTCGCCGAGGCCGACCCGGGTGATGACGTGCACGTGAGTATCGGTACGGAAAACCCCCACGATGGCCTGGCAGAGGCAGCTGTCGTCACCGGAACCTACCGGGCGGGTGCCGATGAACAGGGGGGTTGCGCCCACCTGGGCATTGTCGGCCCCATGAGGATGGACTACGCGCGCACCATGAGCTCGGTCCGAGCCGTGGCCGCCTACCTGTCGCGCTACCTCGCGCAGGAAACCAACAGCTAACTCGGCCGCGCGTCGAGCACGATGACGATGAACGAACGACCCCACGAGAAGAAAGAGCAAGCGTGAGAGACTACTACGAGGTCCTCGGCGTCGCCCGTGACGCCAGCCAGGACGAGATTAAGAAGGCCTACCGTAAGCTCGCCCGTAAGCTGCACCCCGACTATGCGGGCGCCGACTCGGAGGAAGCCTTCAAGGAGCTGTCCGTCGCCTACGAGACGCTGTCGGACCCCGAGAAGCGCCAGATGTACGACATTGGTGGTCCGGATGCGCTGCGCGGTGGCGGAGCCGGAGCGGGTGCCGGGTTCGGCGGTTTTTCCGACATTTTCGAAGCCATGTTCAGTGGTGGCTTCGGCGCGTCTGCGTCGGGTCCGGCCTCGCGCGTGCGTCGCGGCAAGGATCGCCAGGTTGTCGTTGACATCACCCTGGAGGACGCCGCTTTCGGCGCGGCCAAGGAAGTGTCCTTCGATACCTACGTTCTGTGCGATGCCTGTCACGGCTCGATGTGTCAGCCGGGTACCTCGCCCACGCAGTGCACGACCTGCCACGGCTCGGGCTTTGTGACGCAGATCCAGAACTCGCTCTTCGGTCGTATGCAGACGCAGGCTCCCTGTCCGACGTGCCAGGGATACGGCAACATCATTGAGACCCCGTGCGCCGAGTGCTCGGGAGCGGGACGCGTGCGCACGCGCCGCACTCTCAACGTCAACATCCCCGCGGGTGCCAGCGAGGGCACGCAGATCCGCGTCAGCGGCGAGGCCGAGGTCGGCCAAGGCGGCGGCCCCAACGGCGACCTCTACCTGTTGATCCGCGAGAAGAAGCACCCGGTCTTTGATCGTCGCGGGGACGACCTGCACACGTGGATCACGATCCCGATGACGACGGCTGCCCTGGGCACCGAGTTCGAGCTGGAGACCCTCGACGGCAAGAAGACCGTGACGATCAACCCGGGTACCCAGCCCAACGACGACATCGTCCTGGAGGGACTGGGCGTGGGCCACCTGCAGCGCTCGGGCCGAGGCTCGATGCACGTGCACGTCGATGTCCAGATCCCCAAGAAGCTCGATGAGAAATCGCGCGAGCTGCTCGAGGAGCTGGCGAAGGTGCGCGGCGAGGTGCGCGTGGAGCCGCATCGTCAGCAGGCCTCGTTCTTCGACAAGCTTCGCGATACCTTCATGGGGTGATGTGCCGTGACGCTGCCCGTTTTCCTCGGTGAGGATCTGACCCCGCCCCTGGAGTCCCTGTCCGTGGGGGACAGTGCGTGCCTCGGAGGAGCCGAGGGGCGTCACGCTGCTTCTGTGCGCCGCATCGGTGCGGGGGAGTGGGTCGATGTCGTCGATGGGCGTGGCCTGCGTGCGACGTGCGAGGTCAGCGGGAGCGATAAGTCCGTGCTCTCCTTGGTCGTTCGTGAGATCACGCAGGAGGATGCCCCGAGTCCCGAGATCATCCTCGTTCAGGCGCTCGCCAAGGGTGGGCGTGACGAAGCAGCCGTCGAAATCTGCACCGAAATCGGCATCGACCGGGTGATCCCCTGGGCGTCGCAGCGCGCGATCGTCCAGTGGAAGGGGCCGAAGGCCGAGAAGGGGCGCGCGAAGTGGGAGAGCGTTGCTCGCGCGGCCGCCAAGCAGTCCCGCCGCGCCTTCGTCCCGGTCGTCGAGGGCGTCAAGGATAGCCGCGAGCTGGCCTCCTGGCTCGCCTCCTTGACGGATGAGGCCGGGGTTGCCTTCGTCTGCCACGAGGAGGCGACGGATTCGCTCGGGGCCGTGCTCGCCCGCATTCAGGAGTCTGATCCGGATGGGGCTTTGCCCTCGCATATCGCCCTCATCGTGGGGCCCGAGGGCGGTATCGGCGCTGAGGAGACGGCGCAACTGGTGGATGCCGGTGCCCGCACGATTGGGCTGGGAGATAACGTCCTGCGTTCCTCCACGGCGGGCGCGGTCGCCCTGGCGCTGATCCGCGCAGCCGCGGGGAAATACTAGGATCCTTCAGCTCCGGAAGCCAGAGATCCTTGCGCTGAGCGTATAGCTTTCGCCCGGCCCCAGCGCGACCACGTCCGTGCCTGAGTTGAAGGCGTTGGGCGGGCAGCTCATGGGCTCGACGGCCACGCCGACGCGGCCGATGTAGTCCGCCGAGTAGACCTGCAGCCAGCGCGCATCGGAGGACAGGGACACGCCCACGCCGGAGGCGGGGTCGCGCAGCGTCACGGACCAGTCGCCCTCGGGTAGGCCCGCGAACGCGTGGTCGAGTCGGGAGTCGCCGATGATGGCGGGGGAGCGGAAGTCTAAACCATAGGATGCTACGTCGTGGGCGGCGACCGGGATCATGGACGCGTCGGCCTCGTAGATGACGGACGCGGGGTTGACGAGTTCCAGGGCGTCCGCCCGAAGATCGTCGACGGCGAGATAGGGGTGGAAGCCGACGCCGTAGGGGGCGGTGCCCTCGCCGATGTTCGCTGCGGACAGCTCGACTGTGAGGCCGCGCTCCGCGTCCAGGCTGTAGCGCGCCGACGCCATCAGCGTCCACGGGTAGGAGTAACGCGCCGCGATGAGCGTGCGCAGGAGGACCGAGGAGGGGCCGGCCTCGGCGATCTCCCACTCCTGGAAGGCCACGAAGCCGTGGAGTGAGGTCCCGAATGTCGGTTCGTCGATGGGCAGATCGTAGGCGGTGCCCTCCCACGAGTACGAGCCGCCCGCGATGCGGTTCGGCCACGGCATGAGGACCTTGCCGAGATAGCCAGGAGGGCATTCGCCGACGCCGTGGGGGACGACGAGTTCATGCCCGTGGAAGCGAAACCCCGCCAGGCCAGCGCCGACGGTGACGATCCGTGCCTCGTAGTCCCCAGCCTGTAAAACGATCTCGCGCCCCGAAGCGCCCCGATCCACCATTGATGCTCCTGTGCATTCACTGAACACGAATAACACTCATTCTAAACGGAGTCGAATCGTCTGGGTCACTGACGGAAGCGTATTCTTATAGAGAATGGCTCTCGATTGAAAGGAACGCCTCGTCCTATGGCACACGAGATCACCGACGAATTTGTCGCCTCTCTCCACGCATCCTCAGACTCCGCCCGCGCGGTCGCACGCAACGCCGTCGCCCACGCCGGCGTCGAGCCGGTCGCCTTCGACCGCGCCAAGGTGGTCGCCACCCCCACGGTCGTGTCCCACAAGGTGGACGACTGGAAGGTGACGTCTCAGAAGAAGTCCGGCCGCTGCTGGCTCTTCTCCTCCCTGAACCTGCTGCGTTCGACTGCGCGCACCCACCTTGGCCTCAAGGATTTCGAGTTCTCGCAGAACTACGTGCTGTTCTGGGACAAGTTCGAGCGCGCCAACTTCTTCCTCACCGACATTATCGCCACCGCTAAGACCGAAGAGCTCGACGGACGCCTCCTGCAGTTCCTCCTCGGCGACGTGCTCTCCGACGGCGGCCAGTGGGACATGGCGGTCTCCCTCTACCTCAAGCACGGCCTCGTCCCCAAGGTCGCCATGCCCGAGACCGAGTCCTCCGGCCACACCGCTCCCATGAACGGTCGCCTGAAGGTCGTCCTGCGTCGCACCGCCCTCGAGCTGCGCTCTCTCGTCGAGGCCGGTGCCTCGCAGGAAGAGATCCGTGAGGTCAAGGAGGCCGCCCTGGCCGACGTGTGGCGCATCCTCGTCATCTGCCTGGGTGAGCCCCCGGCCTCCTTTGAGTGGGAGTGGCGTGATGACAAGGGCGAGTTCCACCGTGACGGCGTGCTCACCCCGCGTGAGTTCTACCAGCGCTACGTGGACGTGGACCTCACGCAGTACGTGTGCCTCGTTGACGACCCGCGCGCCGAGCACCCCAAGGGCCAGACCCTCACGGTCGACCACATGGGCAACGTCGTCGGCGGGCGCCCGATCCTCTACGTGAACACCCCGGTCGAGCAGATCCGCGAGATCACGACCTCCGTCCTGGCTTCGGGTCGCGCCGTGTGGTTCGGCGCGGACTGTGGCCAGCAGTCTGACCGCGCCTCCGGCCTCTTCGTTGAGGGCCTGTACGACTACGACAACCTCTTCGGCGTGGACTTTTCCACCTCGAAGGAGCAGCGCGTCAACACCGGCGAGTCCGCGATGAACCACGCGATGCTCTTCACCGGCGTCGACATTGACGAGGAGGGCAACGCCCGCCGCTTCCGCGTGGAGAACTCCTGGGGCGAGGAGCCCGGCGAGAAGGGCTTCTTCACGATGGACGCGGCATGGTTCGACGCCAACGTCTTTGAGGTGGCCGTGCACGTTGACGACCTGCCTGAGGACCTGCGCGCCGCCATCACCGAGGACCCGCAGCACCTGCCTGCATGGGACCCGATGGGTGCGCTGGCCTGAGTCGAGCCTGACACGCTGGGCGGGGCGTGACATCGTCCCCGTTCGCAATATGGCCTCCCTGAGCACGGGGCGGGTGGAGTGGGACAATTGTTCCGCGATACCCGCCCCGTTATCTGTGGAGGACACATGAGCACTGACGTGACCCGCGACTTTGCGTTCGGCCTGCCTAAGGCCGAGCTGCACCTGCACCTGGAAGGTACCCTCGAGCCCGACCTGAAGCTGGCACTCGCCCGCAAGAACGGCGTCGACATCGGCCAGTCAACGGTCGAGGAGGTGCGCTCCACCTACCAGTTCAATGACCTCACGTCCTTCCTGGCCGTCTACTACCCGGCCATGGATGTCCTCCAGGACGAGGATGACTTCCACGACCTGGCAGCCGCCTATTTCGAGCGTGCCCGCGCTAACGGCGTCGTTCGCGCCGAGTGCTTCTTCGACCCGCAGGCCCACACCTCGCGCGGTATCGCGATTGAGACTGTCATCCGCGGCTACTACCGCGCCGTCGTCGAGGCCCGCGAGTCGGGCCTGTCCGCCGACCTGATCCTGTGCTTCCTACGCGATATGAGCGCCGAGTCTGCCCTCGAGACCCTCCAGGTGGCCCTGCCCTACAAGGACATGTTCATTGGCGTGGGCCTGGACTCCGACGAGCGCGATAACCCGCCCACGAAGTTTGCTGACGTCTTTGCCTTGGCCCGCGAGGCTGGCCTGCACGTGACGATGCACTGCGACATCGACCAGATCGGCTCGATCGATAACATCCGTGCGGCCCTCACCGAGCTGGGTGCCGAGCGCCTCGACCACGGCACGAACATCGTCGAGGATCCCGAGCTGGTCGCCTACGCGTGCGACCACGGCATCGGCCTGACCTCGTGCCCGCTGTCCAATTCCTTCGTCACCGAGGAAATGAAGGGCAAGGAAATCATCGAGCTGACTGCCGCCGGCGTGAAGGTCAGCCTCAACTCCGACGATCCCGCATACTTCGGCGGCTACATCGGCGACAACTACCTGGCGTTCGCCGAGCGCTTCGACCGCAGCCGCGCCGACCTGGAGCGCATCGCCCGCAACTCCATCGAGATCGCGTGGATCTCGGAGGAGGAGAAGGCCGAGCTGCTCGCCCGCGTGGATCGCTTCGTGTCTGAGAACTGAGCGCAGATGAACGAGGCCGGGGCACTGGGGCGCACGCGTGCGGACCGGCCCCGGCCTCGTCGTTCGCGTGGGAGCGCTATTCTCAAGCCGTTCGGAGAGTGGACGCCCGCTGTCACAATTGGCCACCCCGTGAACGCACCCGGCACGGTGGCTGCGAGACTGCAAAGATAGTAACCATGACGAACCACACGAAGCCGACGTTGTTGATTTCCAACGTCCTGCCGGCACGCCCGGGGGACGAGGCATACAACAACATCTGCATGCGCCTGTGGGATCGTCTTCTTCAGGCCGCGCTGCCTACCTGGAACGTCATCCGCGAGTACGCGCAGGAAGACGGTGCCGAGGGCGCTGCTCTGCGCGCCCAGCACGCGGACGCCATCATCATCATGGGCGGCGAAGACGTCCACCCCAGCCTGTACGGCGCCACCCAGGGCTACGAGGCCGAGGGACGCCACTGGTACCGCGCTGACCGCGGGCAGATCGCCCTCGTCGACTACGCCGTGCGCACGGGCACGCCGCTCCTGGGGATTTGCCGCGGCATGCAGATCATCAACACGGCGCTGGGGGGCACGCTTGAGCAGCACATCGAGGGCGCGGACGGCACGCACACGAACAACCGGATCCTGTCCGACCACCGCTTCATCCGTCACAGCGTGCGCGTCGGCGGGGGAACAAACCTTGAGCGCGCCCTGGCACCCGTCCTCACCGACTCCGAGCTGGTTATCTCGTCGGCGCACCACCAGCGCGTGGATCGCCTCGCGCAGGGCCTGCAGGTGAGCGCCTATGCCCCGGACGGCACCATCGAAGCCATTGAGACGATCGACGCACCCGTCCTCGGCGTGCAGTGGCACCCCGAGGACCCCGCTGCCGACATCTCCCAGCTGCACGCACTCCTCGGCCACCTGGACGCGCGCCGCGCCCCCCGCCTCGAGAGGGCCTCGACTACCCTGGTCGCATGACCATTTCCCCGGGAACGAACTTCGACGACCCCCGATTCCGCGACGACCAGCGCGCCCCGGTGCAGCGCATGCGCGACGGCGACTACTACGTCGCGGACGACGAACTCTCGGCACTCACGAGGCGCGCGGTTCGCCTCCTGGCCCTCTACGAGCAGGCGCATCCCACCGACCCGGACATCGCCCGCTACCTGCTCAGCCAGGTCCTCGGCGAGGTGGGGGAGAGCGTCGATATCAGACCACCCCTGCGCGTCGACTACGGCGTCAACATATCCATTGGCGACGGGTCATGGGTCAACTACGGCCTGACCGTCCTTGACGTCGCGCCGGTGCGCATCGGCAAGGACGTCCTCATCGGCCCGAATTGCTCGCTCTACACGGCGATTCATCCGAGCGAGCCCGGGCCTCGTCGGGCGAAATGGGAATCCTCCGCGCCGATTACCCTGGAGGACAACGTGTGGCTCGGCGGCTCCGTTGTCGTGTGCCCGGGGGTCACCGTCGGCGAGAACTCGATCATCGGCGCGGGCGGCGTCGTCACCCGCTCGATACCCGAGAACTCAATCGCGGTGGGCAACCCCGCCCGCGTCATCAAACCCCTTGATCCGACGACCCCACGTCCTCTTGAGGCGGCGGGCGTCGGTGTTATTCCGCACGGACACACGGGAGAAGAAGAATGAGCATCCTGCCGATCTGCATCACGGGCGATCCGGTCCTGCATCGGGTCGCCGATCCCGTCGACTCCTTTGATTCTGAACTGAGCGACCTCGTCGCCGACATGATCGAGACGATGCACGCCGCGCCCGGGGTCGGCCTCGCGGCACCGCAGGTCGGTGTTGGATCTCAGATCTTCGTGTGGCGGTACGCCGGGGGCGGCGCGTTCGACAGCCGCTACCGCGACGTCCTCCAGCTCGACGAGGGGCCGCGCCGAGGCTTTAACACAGCGCTCAGCGGCGTCGTCGTCAACCCGACTCTCGACCTCGTCTGGGATGACGAGGGCACGGGAGCAATCCTGCCCACCCGCCCCGATGCCACCTGCGAGTCGGAGGGGTGCCTCTCCGTGCCCGGATACGGCTACCCGCTGCGTCGCGCACTCGGCGCCGTCCTACGCGGATACGACGTGTCGGGCACCCCCATCGAGGTCGCCGCCCGCGGCTGGCTGGCGCGCATCTTCCAGCACGAATACGACCACCTGCGCGGAACCCTCTACGTCGACCGCCTCGCACAGCCCTACGCGGACGAAGCCGGGCAGGTCATTCGCGAGCGCGGGTGGGGACGCAGCGGATATACGTGGACCCCGGGGGAGTGAGCCTCACTCACATCCTCCCAGGGCCGCCACGTTTGGGTCGGTGGGGGTCAGTGGACCTCGAAACCGAGTGACCGGAAGTAGTTGCGCACTTCCTCCGTGGCCTCGGGCGTGGGAGCCTTCGTGTCCTCCAGCTGGTACTCCAGGCCCAGTGAATGCCACTTGTCCTTACCCAGCTGATGGAAGGGCAGCACCTCGATGCGGTCGATGACGTCCTTCCAACGCGAGACAATCTCGCCGACCTGGCGTACGTTCTCCGGATCATCGGTCAGGCCAGGAACGAGGACGAATCGAATCCAGATGCGAGTCGCGCCACCGCGCGCGGCAATGCGATCACCGAACTCGATGGTGGGCGCCAGCGCGCGTCCCGTTGTTTTCTTGTAGGTCTCCTCGTTGCCGCTCTTGACATCCAGGAGAACCAGGTCGATCGCGTCGAGCATCTCGTCGTCGCAGTTCGCACCCAGGAAACCGGAGGTATCGATGCAGGTGTGCACGCCCATTTCCTTGGCGCCCATCAGGATGCGCTTGGCGAACTGGGGCTGCATGAGGACCTCGCCGCCAGACAGAGTGATACCGCCCTTCGTCGTGCGGAAAATACGGCGGTAGCGCGCGATGCGGGACAGGAGTTCCGTGTCGGACACGGGAGCGCCGTCCTTCATGAGGAACGTGTCGGGGTTGTGGCAGTAGAGGCAGCGCAGCGGGCAGCCGTTGAGGAACACCGTCATACGCGTGCCCGGACCGTCAACAGCGGTCACGAGCTCCCAGGAGTGAATGGAACCCAGCGTGCCCTCACGCATGCGTCGCAGGCGCTCGGAGCGCTCCAGGTCAGTAATCTCCTCCAGGCCTTCGACACCAGCGCCGACGGTACGTGATTGGGGAGCTTGGAAGTCCTGCTCGCGGAACGTGGGGAGGGCGAGGGGCTGCGACATGTTTCCTTCTTCGCGGGGTGAGTGGGAACGGGGCCCTAATGGGAACGAGGCCGGGGACCGTCAGCGGAAAGAGCCGACACCGGCAGGCATAGTAGTGGGGCGCCGAGCGTTGCCCGACGCCCCACTCCAATCAGCGATCAGGCCGAGTGGTGGAAGGTGCGGGACAGAACGTCCAGCTGCTGCTCACGGGTGAGCTTGACGAAGTTGACGGCGTAGCCGGAAACGCGAACGGTCAGGTTCGGGTACTTCTCGGGGTGCTCCATGGCGTCCTTCAGCGTGGACTCCTCGAGAACGTTGATGTTCGCGTGGTAGAGGCCATCCTTGTCGCCGCGCTCTTCGCGGGCGGCCTTCATGTCGGCGAGGCGCTCTTCGTAGGTCTTGGTTGCCATAACATTTCTCCTTTTGTGGGACTCCGGAGTTACCGGATTGGGTGGGTCGCGGTGCGGCACACCCACGTGTGTGGTGGGCGGGGATCAATACGGGTGACGCATCGATCCCCGCCGATGGTGGATCAGTAGCCCTTGGTGCCGTCGTAGGCGCAGGAATCGTCCGGAACGAAACCGGCGTCGAGGATGCCGACCAGGTTCTGGATCTGCTCTTCCTTGGAGCGGCCCAGGCCCTGCGGGGTGATCGTGTTCGTCAGCGAGATGCCGTCGAGTGCGTCGTTGTAGTCCAGCTTGCCGACCGACAGCATGGAGGCAACCATGCCGTGCGTGTCGATGCCGTTCTCCGGGTTCGCGCCGGGGGCGAAGGGGGTGCCCTTCTCGTGGCCCGACGGGAAGGAACCGGTGGCCTTGCCGTAGACGACGTTCGAGGTGATCGTCAGAACCGACTGGGTCGGGATGGCGTCGCGGTACATGGGGATCGCGCGGATCTTGTCCATGACGGTGTGGACGACGGTCGCGGCGATGTCGTCGGCGCGGTCATCGTCGTTGCCGTAGGTCGGGAAGTCGCCCTCGGTGCGGTAGTCGACGACCAGGCCGGTCTCGTCGCGGATCGGGTAGACCTTCGCGTACTTGATGGCGGCCAGCGAGTCGGCAACGATGGACAGACCGGCGATGCCGCAGCCCATGGTGCGCACGATCTCGGCGTCGTGCAGAGCCATTTCGATGGCCTCGTACGCGTAGCGATCGTGGCAGTAGTGGATGATGTTGAGGGCCTCGACGTAGGTGCCAACGACCCAGTCCAGCATCTCCTCGTAGCGCTTCCACACGTCGTCGAAGTCGAGCGGGCCGTCACCCTGGACGGGCTCGTAGCCTTCCATGACCTGCTTGCCGCTCATCTCGTCGCGGCCACCGTTGATGGCGTAGAGCAGGGCCTTGGCGGCGTTCACACGCGCGCCGAAGAACTGCATCTGCTTTCCGACGCGCATCGGGGAGACGCAGCATGCGATGGCGGCGTCGTCGCCCCAGTGGGCGCGGATCTGCGGATCGGACTCGTACTGGATCGAGGAGGTCTCGATCGAGATGCGGGCGCAGAACTCCTTGTAGCCGCGGGGCAGGTTCTCGTCCCAGAAGATGGTGATGTTCGGCTCGGGGGCCGGGCCGAGGTTCACCAGGGTCTGGAGCAGACGGAACGAGGTCTTGGTGACCAGCGTACGGCCGTCGTCGCCGAAGCCGGCGTCCGACCAGGTGGCCCAGTAGGGGTCGCCCGAGAAGATCTGGTCGTAGGCGATGGTGCGCAGGAAGCGGGTGATGCGCAGCTTGATGACGAGGGCGTCGATGATCTCCTGCGCGCCGGACTCGTCCAGCGTGCCGTTCTTCAGGTCGCGCTCGAAGTAGCAGTCGAAGAAGCCCGACAGACGGCCGATCGACATGGCGGCACCGTCCTGGGACTTCACGGAGGCCAGGTAGCCGAAGTAGGTCCACTGCACGGCCTCGTGCGCGTTGGTGGCGGGGCCGGAGATGTCGTAGCCGTAGGAGGCGGCGAGGTTCTTCAGCTTCTTGAGGGCCTTGATCTGCTCGGAGTGTTCCTCGCGGTAGCGTGCCCAGTGCTCGGAGAAGGGCTGGTCGGCGTAGCGATCCTTGTCCTTCTGCTTCTCGGCGATGAGGTGGTCGACGCCGTAGAGGGCCACGCGGCGGTAGTCACCGATAATGCGGCCACGGCCGTAAGCGTCCGGCAGGCCGGTGATGATGTGGGAAGAACGCGCGGCGCGAATGCGCGGGGTGTAGATATCGAAGACAGCGTCGTTGTGGGTCTTGCGGTACTGGGTGAAGATCTTCTTCACCTCGGGGTTGTATTCCTTACCGGCCTCGTGGATGGCCGTCTCGACCATGCGCCAGCCGCCGTTCGGCATCATCGCGCGCTTCAGGGGGGCGTCGGTCTGCAGGCCGACGATCACGTTGTCGTCCTCACAGATGTAGCCGGGCTTGAAAGCATCGATGTCGGCGGGGGTGTCCGTGTCGACGTCGAGGATGCGCACCTTGCGCTCTTCGGAGAGGTACTTCTCTTCGAGAGTGTTCCACACGCGCAGGGTCTTCTCGGTCGGTCCTGCCAGGAACGAGGCATCGCCCTCGTACGGGGTGTAGTTCAGCTGGATGAAATCACGAACGTCGATTTCATCGCACCAGTTACCCTTTACGAAACCTTCCCAGGCCTTCTGGTCTGCTGTCGTCATTCTTCCTCTTCTCGGATGTCCGTATCCCGTTGTGGGGACGGTGTGTTAGGAGCGGAGCTCCACAGTGCGTCGGATTCCAACGCTTAGGTCCATTGTCCTACGGTTTGGGGGGTCTCCACAACCCATATCAACCGACAGTCTATGTTCTGCGTCTCAGGATATGGGGCCAAAGTCTCTGGCGATTAAATTGTGGGACCAAGGTCCTTAGGAGAAGAGAGCTGGCTTGACCGCCTACACTGGTACCAGTGCCCGTCCCACAAAGGAGAAAAATCCTATGTCTGCACCCCGCCCCGTCCTCGGAGTTGGCGTTCTTGGAGCCGGAACCGTCGGTAGCCAGGTCATTCGCATCCTTCAGTC
>JAHYYD010000079.1 GCA_019425105.1 Actinomycetota bacterium | reverse complement strand
ACGGTGGCGAGCTGGAGCGCGTCCGGGGCTGCGGCCCGCAGGACGCTCAGGTTGTGCTTGATGGCGGCCAGGTCGACGGCTGCCTGCGACGGGTATCCCCGTCCCTCGCTTTGAATGTCTGTGACAGTCACTCCCCTAGTATCTCACGCGAGTCAGACCGCGCAGCGCCACGAGAGCCAGCGGCGTCTGACGTGTTACGGCCTGCGGTCGGCCAGGACGGAGGGAATCGCGGCCGCAATGTCGCTGGCCTGAATGGGGGCGCCGCCGTCGTGTCGATTCGCGGCGCTGTCGGCCGCGCGGGCGTGCAGACACACGGCTGCCGATAGGCGCGCCGAGGTCACGCACTGCGAGCGAGAGCCAGCGCTTGCTCGCGCACTGGCGCGCGCCAGGATTCCCGCGATGAAACCTGCCAGGACGTCACCGTTGCCTGCGATGCCGGCCCAGGACGTGCTTGTCGCGCTGACCGTGGGTTCGTAGACGCGCGTGAGCTCGGGGCGCGCGTCCGCGCCGCTGTCGGTCCCGTCAACGCGGGTAGCCGAATTTTCCTCCGCGTCGACGGCGACGTATTCGAACGAATAGACGATCGTCACGGGGCCCTTGAGGACGATGTGGCAGCCCGTGGCCTCGTGGAGGGCACGAGCGTAGTGCAGGGGGGCGGCTGCGACCTCGCGCTTCGTGATCGGCGTTCCGAGCGCGCTCAGCAGGCGCGCCGCCTCGCCGTAGTGCGGGGTGAGCACGGTGGCGTCGGGGGTGAGCGAGCCGAGAAGCTCGGGGACGAGGTCGAGTGCCCACGCGTCGATGACGAGCGGCATGCCGGACTGTCCGCAGAACTGGGCGAGTTCGAGCGCGTCCTCGCGGCGCTCCTCGTCCAGGCCGGGCCCGATGAGCGCCGCCTGAATGCGTCCCCCGACCATGACGACGCCCGGCTGGTCGGCCAGCACGAGGTCCTGGACGCGCCTCGTCGAGTTGAGGCGCACCATACCCACGCCCGCGGCGAGTGCCCCGCGCGTGGCGAGAATACCCGCGCCCGGATAGGTGTCGGAGCCGGCAACGAGGCCAACAACGCCGCGCGCGTACTTGTCGTCCGAGAATGCGGGAACGGGCACGGCGGAGTGGGCACGATATTCATCGTCGTAGTAGTAGATGTCGCCTGCGCCGATCGTTCCGTCAGCGTCGGGACGCGTGCTCGTGGCCACCTCACTCCAATACATACGCATCAGCCTCACCTCGCCGGAGTATTCGACGGCGGGCGGCAGGATCTGCGCGCGCTTGTAGGTGCCAACCGCGAGGGTGTGCGTGGCCCGCAGAATCGGACCGCGGACCGCGCCGTCGTCATCGGTGAGGCCCGACGGTACATCGATGGCAATCACTTTCTTCGGGTGCGCGCGCATCGCGTCGTTCAGACACATCACCGTATCCGCGAGCTCGCCCGCGAGGGGACCGCGTGAACCGATGCCCACGATTCCGTCGATCCACAGGCGTGCACCGCAGATGGTGCCCCACTCGGGTGTTCCTTCGATGGAGCGCAGGGAGCGCCCGCCCAGTTCCACGATACCGACGCCCGCCTCTCGGGCGGCAGCCAGGCCTCGCGCATGACAGGTGGGCTTGAGCAGAAATGCTGTGACAACCATCCCCTGCTCCGCCAGCAGCGCGCACGCGTACAGGGCATCACCCCCGTTGTCGCCTCCGCCAACGAAGGCGGCTACGCAGGTATCCAAGTCTTCGATGCGGGCCGCCGCCTCGTCAAGGCCAAGGTCGTCTCGCAGCCTGGAGATGGCGGCCGCCTCCGGTATATTCCACAGCCACGCGAGAGGGTCGGACAGGTAGCGGACGCGATCGGCGACCTTCTCGGCGACCTGGCGCATGTAGCGGTCGGGGTCCCCTTCCGCCGCGGCGGCTTCCACGTGCTGACGTTCAATGTCTCGTGCCTGCGCGAAAGACAGGGCGCGACCGTCCAGAATCAACATGGGGCAATTCTCCCACACGTGCCGGCCCTCGCAGGGCAGCGGGTGAGGGGGAAGAGGCTAACAAACACGGCGGCGAGGCACACGCCCCGCCGCCGTCAGATGTTCAGATAGTCGCCGCGTCGCTCAGGCGACGTCGAGGGTCTTGGCGACCCCAGCGAGGACCGCGCCCACGATGACGAGGGCGACGCCGATGATGGTCCAGCGCAGTTCCTTGCGCGTGCGGGTCTCGTGGAGCCACAGGATGCCCAGCGGCGTGGAGATGAGGATTCCGAGCTGGGAGAGGGTAAAGCCCGTGCCCGCGCCCAGGTTGTTGGAGTTGAGCTGGAGCAGCAGGATGGCGGTGCCCCACAGGACGCCGTTAAAAATCGAGGGGAACATGCGGCGGTGACGCAGTGAGTCCTCGGGGGCCACGCCGCCGCGGCCCTGGATCGCGAAGAAGATCGCGCAGTACACGGTGTAGCCGATCGCCTGGGGCAGGAGGAACTCGGCGGGCGCGATCGCGAACCACTTGATGATGAGCGGGAAGGCGACGAGGCCCAGCGTCGAGGTGGTCAGCAGGAAGGCGCCGCGCTTCCAGTCGAGGGAAGCCGCGTCGGAGCCGGACTCGGAGCGCGACAGGAACCAGATGCCGACGATGAGGACCACGATGGCGGCGATTCCGTAGGGCAGCGCGCCGCCGTGGAGCCACTCGCCGAAGATCGCGATGCCCGCCAGGGACATGAGGACCAGCTGGCCGCCGGTGGACAGCGGCATTGTGCGGCTCATGCCCAGGACCGAGTAGGAGCGCAGCTGATCGCATACGCCGACGCCGAGGAGCAGGCCGGTCAGGAAGGAGACGCCCAGGTTCAGCGGCGTCCAGGCCGGGTGCAGGAAGGGGGTGGCGACGGCGGCCATGAGCAGGCCGCCGAGGACGGCGCCCATGACTCGCTGGCGGTCTGAGCCGCCGGTCTTTCCCATCAGCGTCGTGGCGACGCCGAAGAAGACAGAGGGCAGGATTCCGATAAGGATCGTGGACAGGGTCATGTGCGCACCTCCTGGGGTGGTCGCGGCCGTCGTGTCACGAGGCCGGGGCAAACTTGCGTTGTTGGGTGCGGCGCGGATGTCGCCGTGGTTTCCACGCTAGTCGCCTCCTCCCCCACCCTCGCACGCTCGATCGCCGTTTTGGCTAGTGTTTCACAATGTTTTCATGAACGCATTCACGCTTTGGGACGCATCCGATGACGCAGCACACCCGCACACGTTTCTATCCGACGCCTCTATCGGCACCGATCCGCACAAGCGCCGCAGGCCTCGTCCCTGTATCAGGAACGAGGCCCGTTATCACTCACGAGGCCACAGCCTGGCGTCAGACTATAGGGCGAACAAGATGCAGGAGAGACGTGCACAGCCCTTGTAAGAAAACCACCTAGACTACTTATTGGGAGCGAAAGTGATTTGGCCGGAGCGAATGAGAGGCAGGAGAACGGCCGTGCCAGTGACCCGCGCGGTCAAGCCACTGAGGGCTTCACGAACAAAGGGAATCGCTGCCATGAGCGCGACTTTCGATGCGAAGTCGGCAGATGCTTCAGGGGAGACAACAAACCCCTGACACCCCGCATAATCGGTGATGACCGCGATAACGGCCTGCCACTGCGCGGCTTTGAAATGGAATTCAAACCGAGCTCCGAACTCTTTTCCTTCCTGCCGAGTCCCGAGCTTGCAGGTAATCTCGATCGGCGTCGACTCGCTATCTTCACGATCGACACCTGCCTGCGGAGCATTGTCAATGAGGTCAATCGACAGGTGGTCAAAGCGGATAGCTGCCAGCTGGAGTTCCGCAATCCTGAGCATCTCGTCGGCGGTTGTCAAGAGCGGCACGTCAGACATGAGCTGGCTCCTGGGTAATGGTCCAGTCGTCAGCGATTACCTGCGCCTTACGCGGCGTCGCCGGAACATGGACAGTTGCTTTGGCGGCTCCGGTCATCTGCCACGTAGCGGGTACGCCCTCGCCACAGTCGTCGACAACCTTAATGTCGAGGAGTGCGTCGACGGCCATCGCGTATCGGATGATGGATGACATGGTCGGGTTAGCGTCATAGCGTTCAAACGCAGCGACCGTCGGCTGACTGACGCCCATGCGCTCGGCGACAGTCTGCTGGCTGAGCTTGTGCTCCTTGCGGAGCCTTACCAAATCCTCGAGAAGACGATCCCTCGCATCGACCAGCAGGTCTGCGCGACGCTCAAGGCTTAGATCACTCACTGAAGTCATAGATTAAACTATATAAGTGTGAGATGACGTTATGCAAACTTCAGTCATGTTGTGTGCGCCGCTCGACACCCCAGCATGTGGAATATCCAGAGATGAGGAGATACTCAGCTTTGTCGATCTCAGCGTCTTGCGCGGCTTTGGTCGCAGCCGGGTCGCCCTTGATGATCACCTTTTCATGAGCGTGAAGGCCTAGTATGCACAGGCCTAGCTGATCGAATGGCTGAGCGTGAATGAGACGGACCTCAACCTGAGCATAGGAGTCAATCCCTGAGGAATTAACTTCGCGAACATCAATGTCCCGCCAGCGAATTTCGAAGAGAGCAACACCGCCGCGCAGAGATTTCAGTTCTTCCGGTGGTCGAAGTTTGCCTTGTGCGGCTTTTTCCAGGCGCTTTCTAAAACTCGCGCGGATCATCGCCTCTTGGTACGGATTCCAGCGACGGTTCCTTGGCTCCTTGATGGCCGCCATAAGAGCATTTACAGCTAAGCTGATGTGCTCTTGCACCGTTCCATTACCGCCGCCATACCAATAGAAGTCCGCAGGCAGGTCGAGACACGCATTCGACCTGGAGGAATTATCTGCGACACTCACGAACTCCATGGTAGCCGGATGGTATTGAATTGTGAGCGCACATGCCGTCGACGGCTTGCCTCGCACAACACGCAAGGGGAACCCACAGTCGCCCACGAGCATGAGGAAACTGACGCCGGTCCGCAAACGCGGCCCGGGCCTCGTCCCTGTATCAGGAATGAGGCCCGCCGCGTTCACGAGGCGCTAGCCCCGCACCGGTGGATCACTCCACCGTCACGGACTTGGCCAGGTTGCGCGGCTGGTCGACGTCGAGGCCCTTGACGGAGGCGAGCTCGCAGGCGAAGATCTGCAGCGGCACGACGGTCAGCAGCGGCGCGTACAGGGTCGGCACGGGGGGCACGCGGAAGACGACCTCGGCGAACTCGTCGACGGAGGAGTCCCCCTCCTCGGCGATGACGATCGTGCGGGCACCACGGGCCCGGACCTCGGCGATGTTGGCCAGGACCTTACCGTGCAGCTCGGGGCGGCGCGGGGTCGGCACGATGACGATGACCGGCTGGCCCTCGTCCACGAGCGCGATCGGGCCGTGCTTGAGCTCGCCGGCAGCGAAGCCCTCGGCGTGGATGTAGCAGATTTCCTTGAGCTTGAGCGCTCCCTCGAGCGCGACGGGGAAGCCGACGTGGCGGCCCAGGTAGATGACCGAGGTCGCGTCCTGCATCGTGCGGGCGAACTGGCGGACCGTCTCACCGTTTTCCAGGACCTTCGCGATGGCCTGCGGGACGCGCGCGAGCTTGTCCATGTAGTCGGCGATCTCGTCGGCGTACTTGTTGCCGCGCACCTGCGCCAGGTACAGGCCCAGGATGTAGCAGGCGGTGACCTGCGCGGTGAACGCCTTCGTGGAGGCGACCGCGATCTCGGGGCCCGCGTGGGTGAGGATCACGGCGTCGGACTCACGCGAGATCGTCGATCCAGGCGTATTCACGATGGCGACGACCTTCGCGCCCTGCTCGCGGGCGTGGCGGATCGCCTGGATGGTGTCCATGGTCTCGCCGCTCTGGGAGATGGCGACAACCAACGTCTTTTCACCCACAACCGGGTCGCGGTAGCGGAACTCGCTGGAAAGCTCGACCTCGCAGGGGATGCGGCACCAGTGCTCGATCGCGTAGCGGGCGACCTGTCCGGCGTAGGAGGCGGTGCCGCAGCCGATCATGATGACCTTGTCGACGGAGCGCAGCACGTGCTCGGGGATACGCACCTCGTCCAGAGCCAGGTGTCCGTGAGAGTCGATGCGATCCGCCAGGGTCGCGCCCACGGCCTCGGGCTGCTCATGGATTTCCTTCTCCATGAAGGTCGGCCAGCCGTTCTTGGTGGCGCGATCGGAGGAGAAATCAACCTCGTAGGGCTTGCGCTCGACGGGGTTACCGCTGGGGTCGATGACGGTCACGCCACTCGCGGAGACGACCGCGACCTCGTCCTGGCCGACCTCGAGCGCGCGGTTCGTGTGTTCGACGAAGGCCAGGACGTCGGAGCCGAGGAAGTTCTCACCCTCGCCCAGGCCGATGACCAGCGGGGAGGAGCGGCGGGCCGCGACGATGACGTTCGGAGACTCGGTACTCACCACCAGCAGCGTGAAGGTGCCGTGCAGCTGCGCGGTCACACCGCGCATCGCGACGACGAGGCGACGCGCCACCTCCTCGTCCGCACCCGTCAGTGCGGCGACTCCGCCGGTGTACGAGGCCGCCTCCGCCTCGTTGTAGGCGCGCGCCAGCAGGTGGACAACCACCTCGGTGTCGGTCTCGGAGGAGAAGAACTCGCCGTCGGCGATGAGGGCGGCGCGCAGGGCATCCGCGTTCTCGATGATGCCGTTGTGGACGAGGGCGAAGCGCCCGTCCGGGCTCGTATGGGGATGGGCGTTCGCGACCGTCGGGCGCCCGTGGGTGGCCCAACGGGTATGCCCGATACCGGCCATGGCGTCGGCGGGGGCGTCCGCGTCAACTTCTTCGACGAGGTTGACAAGCTTGCCGACCGCACGGCGCACGTAGAGGCCGTTGTTCGAGGTCAGGGCAATACCTGCCGAGTCGTATCCGCGATATTCGAGGCGCGCCAGGCCACCGAGGACAACCTCGCGGCTACGCTGGGACGCCTTGCATGCAATATGTCCAACAATTCCGCACATACCACCCATTCCAGCACACCCACCCCCTCCCCAGGCCAGTAACGTGTGTCGCTTCACGCCGCGAACTGAGTGCGCGCTGGCATCAGCATGTGGGGCACAATGGGGTCGTGAGCACCACCGAGAGCCCCTCGACCGTCCCATTTCCGGCCTCGCCGAACGCCTCGTCCAACGAGCACACGCAGGCCTCTAGGCGCGGCGCGCCTAACCCCTACGCGCGCTTTGATCGCTGCGAGTGGGACAGCCTCGCCGATCGCACTCCCCTGCCGCTCACCCAGGAGGACATCGACCGCATCGCGTCGCTGGGTGATCCCATCGACATGACCGAGGTCGACACGATTTACCGTCCCCTGAGCGCGCTGCTGCAGCTCTACATCGACGGTCGCCGCCGCACCGCCGCCGAGCGCCACGCGTTCCTCGGCGAATCCGAGGCCCACTCGACCCCCTTCGTCATCGGCATCGCCGGCTCGGTCGCCGTCGGCAAGTCGACGGTCGCGCGCCTGCTCCAGCTGCTGCTCTCGCGCTGGGACTCCACCCCGCGCGTGGACCTCGTGACGACCGACGGGTTCCTCTACCCGAACCGGATCCTGCAGGAACGCTCCCTCATCGCCCGCAAGGGCTTCCCCGAGTCCTACGACCGCACGGCCCTCATCTCGTTCCTCGCCTCGGTCAAGGCGGGCAACCCGCACGCCCAGGCACCCGTGTACTCCCACGTCACCTACGACATTGTGCCCGATGCCTTCATCGACGTGGATCGACCCGACATCCTCATCGTCGAGGGCCTCAACGTGCTCCAGCCGCCGCGCTCGGCGCCCGGCTCCGTGTCGGTGGCCGTCTCGGACTATTTCGACTTCTCCATCTACGTCGACGCCGACGAGACGTTCATCGAGCGGTGGTACGTCGACCGCTTCCTCAAGCTTCGTGCAACCGCGTTCTCGCGCGAAGACTCCTACTTCAAGACCTACGCATCCCTCACCGACGACGAGGCCGTCTCCACCGCGCACGTCGTGTGGAACGCGATCAACCTGCCGAACCTGCGCGAGAACATCCGCCCCACCCGCGAGCGCGCAACCCTCATCTTCACGAAGGGCGCCGACCACCGCGTCGAATCGCTGTCGATCCGCAAGGACTGACGTTCCTGCCCCGATCATGCATGAGACGAGGCCGCAGCCGGAAAACCCAGCCACGGCCTCGTCTCATGTCAAGCTAACGGTTAGCCGATCCACGCGCCCGAGGGGGCGAAGTGGTACCAGGACCACCCGATCAGTTCCCAACCGGTGGCCATGGAGCCATTACCGCGCAGGTAGAACCAGGTCGGGCCCTCCCGGTACCAGCCGGTGGTCATCGCGCCGTTGGTGCCCAGGTGGTACCAGGTCCCGCCGAGGAGCTGCCAGCCGGTGACCATAGATCCGGAGGGCGACAGGTAGTACCAGGCGCCGCCATCCTTGACCCAGCCGGTGCGCATGACGCCGGAGGAGGACAGGTAGAACCAGGTTCCACCGATCTGGGTCCAGCCGGTGGCCATCTGCCCGGTCGCGGGGTCGAGGTAGTACCAGGAGCCGCGGTCCTGAATCCAGCCGGACTGCTGGGCACCGCTGGGGCCGTGGTAGTACCAGTGTCCGCCGTCGTAGACCCAGCCCATCTTCAGGTAGCCACTCGCGTCGAAGCGGTAGGTGAAGCCATCGATGACCAGGGTTTCGTTGGCGGCGTAGGTGCCGTCAGAGTAGGCGTACCACCAGCCGAAGTATCCGGACTTCCACTGGCCGCTGCGAGGCTGGGGCGTGGGATCCGGGGTCGGAGCCGGGGTGGGGTCCACGGTGGGCTGCGGCGCCGGGGTGGGATCCACGGTGGGCTGCGGCGCCGGGGTGGGGTCCACGGTCGGCTGCGGGTCCGGCGTGGGCTGCGGGTCCGGGGTCGGCTGCGGGTCCGGCGTGGGCTGCGGCGCCGGAGTCGGATCCACGGAAGGCAGCGGGTCCGGCGTGGGAGTCGGGTTCTCGATCGTCACCCAGTACAGGAAGCGCGAGTCGCCGCCACCAACGGCGTGAAGCACAACCTGCGAGGTCTCACCATCGCCGAGCTCGACTTCCTGCGTCGTCTTGTCGGCAGGGTTGACGAGCATCAGGTGCGCGTTCGCGCTCGGCTTCTTGACGGTCAGGGTGATGTCCTGAGCGGTCTCGGCCAGCGAGCCGTTA
>JAHYYD010000078.1:2074-9334 GCA_019425105.1 Actinomycetota bacterium | reverse complement strand
ACGAGCGCCATCGAGCGCAGCGTGCGGCCGGTCGCGTACAGGCCGGCGTTGAGCGAGGACAGGGCGGCGGTCAGGACGACGACCTGGATGATGTCGCCCGCGTGAGGCACGCCGAGGCCGGAGAAGAACGTCGTGAAGGGGGACTCGTTCGACGAGTAGGCGTTGTAGGGCAGCGCCAGGGCGAAGAGGACGACGGAGCCAACATAGAAGAAGAAAATGCGGATGACCATCGAGTTGATGGCCTTGGGCAGAATTGTCGCGGCGTTCTTGGCCTCGCCGGCTGCGACGCCCACCATCTCGGTGCCGCCGAAAGCGAAGACGACGCCCAGCGTCAGAGCAAAGACGGGGGCCAGGCCCTCCGGGAACCAACCGCCGGACTCGGAGATGTTGTGGACGCCCGCGCTGTAATCGCCGACGTGCGCCTGCGTGATGATCGCCCAGATGGCGACAGCCATGAAGATAAGGATCGTGGCGACCTTGATCATCGCGAACCAGAACTCGGCCTCGCCAAAGGCCTTGACGCTGAGCATGTTCAGGACGAACACGAGGGCCAGCGCGATGAGGGCGATGACCCACTGTGGGACGCCCTGGAACATTGTCCAGTAGTGCATGTACAGCGCCACCGCGGTGATGTCAGCCATGACGGTGACAGCCCAGTCCAGGAAGAAGAACCAGCCGGTGACGAACGCGCCCTTCTCGCCCAGGAACTCGCGGGCGTAGGACACGAACGCGCCCGACGAGGGGCGACGGACCGCAAGCTCGCCGAGGGCGCGGACCATCAAGAACGCGAAGACGCCACACACCGCGTAGGCGAAGGCCAGTGCGGGGCCACCCTGGGCCAGACGACCGCCGGCACCCAGGAACAGGCCGGTGCCAATCGAGCCGCCGATGGCGATCATCTGGATGTGTCGGTTTTTCAGAGCCTTGTTGTACCCGGCATCTCCCGCGTCGGTCGCGGTGGATACCTGAGTCTGATCCTTGTCAGACACGCATGCACTCCAATCGGTGTTGAGGGAGGCCAAACGGCCGTGTGATGCCAGTTTCCTACAGTCGGGAGCCGACCGCTGCAGGTGAGCCGGTGGACACCATCGTGTGGGCCGCGGTGAGAGAACGTACAGAAAACACGGTCAAGATCGGGCAAAAACCGGTTTTTGACGAGGCCGCGAGGCGCTCGCGGGGGCGTCTCTCGTACGCGGTTGTGTGATGGGATTAATGGGGTAATCTCAAATGGTGAAGCGAATTGACCCCCATACTCATAGCGCGTATTCCGATGGGACGGATACGCCCGCCCAGCTCCTGGCGATCGCCGCGCAGGCCGGGCTGGACGCCATCGCGCTGACCGATCACGACACGACGGCGGGATGGGACGAGGCCGCAGCTGCCGTCTCGAGCACCGGCGTGAGCCTCATCCGTGGTGCTGAGATGTCGTGTTCGTCCTCGGGGATCACCGTGCACCTGCTGGCCTACCTTTTCGACCCGACCAGCACCGGCCTCGTCGATAATTTCCGCCGGACCCGTGAGGACCGCGAGACGCGCGCCGCGCGCATGGTGGAGAACCTGTCGGCGGACTACCCGATCACGTGGGAGGACGTCCTTTCCTTCGCGCCCGAGGGAGGCCCCGTGGGGCGCCCGCACATCGCCGACGCGCTCGTCGCCGCCGGTGCCTTCCCCGACCGCAGCGCCGCTTTCGTCAAGGCCCTGCACCCGTCGGGTCCGTACTACGTGCACCACTGGGCGCCCGACCCGGTCGAGGCCGTGCGCTGCGTGCGCGAGGCCGGGGGAGTGCCCGTCCTGGCCCACCCCCGCGCTCGCAAGCGCCAGCGCCTGCTGCCCGAGGGAGTCATCGCCGACATGGCGGCGGCCGGCCTCTTCGGCATCGAGCGCGACCACCGCGACCACGCGCCCGAGGACCGCGCCGACGTCGAGCGCATGGCCCGGGAGATGGGCCTGGCGATGTTCGGCTCCTCCGACTACCACGGCACGGGCAAGCCGAATCGCATCGGTGAGAACACGACGGATCCGCAGGTGATCGCCGAGGTCATCGCGCAGGGCGCTATCGAGGTGGTCGAGCCGTGAGCATCTTCGACGTCACGCTCTTTGCGACTGCTTTCGCGACGCTGACGGTCATCATGGACCCCGTCGGCACCGTCCCGATCTTCCTGGGGCTCACCTCGCGCTTTACGCAGCCGAAGCAGCGTCGCGCCGCCATCCAAGCCACGCTGGTCTCCTTCGGTGTCATCCTGACGTTCGCGATCCTCGGCGGGCAGATCCTGCGCCTCCTGCATATTTCTATGGAGGCCCTGCAGCTCTCGGGCGGCGTGCTGCTCTTCCTGGTCGCTATGGAGCTCCTCATGGGTACCGACTCGTCGACGCCGGATACGGGGGACGAGGGCGTCAACGTCGCGCTCGTTCCGCTGGGCACGCCGCTGCTCGCAGGCCCCGGCTCGATCGTCGCCGTCATGGTGGCCGTCGGGCAGGCCGGCACGAACGTGGGTTCCTGGATCGCGGTCATCGCCGCCGTCGTTCTCGCGCACATCGTCATGTGGCTCACCATGCGTTTTTCCCTGGTGGTCTCCCGGTTCCTGGGTCCCGGCGGCATCATGCTGCTGACAAAGATCTCTGGTCTGTTGCTGGCGGCCATTGCGACGCAGCTCATCATGGAGGGAATCTTCCAGTTCATCGCAGCTGCTCACCTGGTCTGACCTGGGCATTTGTTGTCCGATCCGTGCTCGTCAGACTGGCTCGTCATGGTGGCGTGCGACGCGCCGATGAGTGATTTGCGGAAATCTGTGCGTATCGGTCAGGAAGTGTTGTAGGGTGGGGGAGAACGCCGTGACACGACACGGCCTGCACTGGTCAGGGTCACGCATTCATCCCTCACCACATCCGTACCAGGAGTAACAATGAAGAAGACGACCTCGTCTCTGCTCGCCGCGACTGCGGCGCTCGGCCTGATCGCTGCCTCGGCTGGTGTCGCTTTCGCCGCCGAGCCCGTCACCGAGCCCTCGACCCCGGCTCCCTCCGCGGCCCCCACCGCCGAGCCCTCGAACCCGGCCTCCGAGGATCCGGCCCCCGAGCCCTCGACCCCGGCCTCCGAGGATCCGGCCCCCGAGCCCTCGACCCCGGGCGACAACAACACCGGTGGCTCCGCTGAGACCCCGACCCCCGCCGATGATTCTTCGGCTCCCGCCCCCGTCGCCGATCAGGGTGGCGCAGGCGCGGCCTCCGGCCCCGTCGGCAACGCTGGCGTGTCCACCCGCGGCCAGATTGCAACCGGCAACGGCCCGGCCCCCGTTTCCGCTCGTGGCGGCATCCGCAACACGAACGCTCCGGCTTCGTCCGGTGCTCAGGGTGGGGCTGCCCCGACCCTGGCGAACACCGGTTCTGCCGCTTCGATCGCCGCTGGCGCTGGCGTCATCGCCCTGGCTGGTGGCGTGACCCTCGTGATTGCTCGCAAGCGTCACTGAGGCGTCTTCGCCTGACAAGCACCGCGGGCCCGCTCGATAAGAGCGGGCCCGCGTTTTGTCTAGTTTGCGCAGGTCGACGATCATTGATGCACAAATGTGCACCTAAGAACCCCGAATTTGCACCGAAAAATCATCGTTTCGCCTTGATTTGATGCGTGCGTCACAGGCACAATGGAAGTACCGAAAGTCACCATGAATTGAGCCCTCATGATGAACCGGTGATGGAAAGTGGCACCGCTCCATCGAGGGGTGCCACTTTCCTGTTGATGCGCCCCTGCGGGCAGTGCCCCCGCAGGGGCGCTCCCTGTCGCCCGTGTCCGGGTCTGGTCGCCGAGTCGAGTGCTGTGCCTGGCATCTTTTGTGATGTTGTATCCGGGTGGCGTCTGGTGCCGGGCGATGCGATCTGTTGGAACGGATCTTTCGTGACAGGACCGTTGTCGTCACGTGGGACGAGTCTGGGTGGCCCGTGGTGCCCTCTAGCCTGTGAATCGCGTGTCTTGATGCAGCTGTTATCGCATGTCAGTGTGACGCACGACGAGCTGGGTGGGTCTTTAGTCATAGGGGGTCTCGTGGTGGTGTAGTCGGTCACGTGGGCGGGGGTGGTGAATCTCCCAGAGGGCGATCACAACAGGGAATTAGCTGCTCGGATCGGTAATCTCTAAGGTGAGGCCCGATCCCTATCCGGGACTCGCCGCTTGGCGGGAGGGCATAGACACAAAAAAGGAAGTCATATGACGCTGGATCTGACGCAGTCGCTGCCCTCGCATGTGCGTGCGACCTCCGGGCGCCCCGTTGAAGATTCGACTCTGATGGAGGTGTGGCAGGGTCTGTCCGCCGCAATCGTTGATCAGATCGCCGATAACTGGGCCGCCACCACGGAGCGTTACGCCAAGGGCCGTCAGGAACACTACTTCTCCGCCGAGTTCCTCATGGGTCGAGCCCTGCTCAACAACCTGTCGAACCTCGGCCTCGTCGAGAAGGCTCGCGAAGCCCTCGCCGCCTACGGCCTCGACCTCGGTCAGGTCCTCGAAGAGGAGCCCGATGCGGCTCTCGGTAACGGTGGTCTCGGCCGCCTCGCCGCCTGCTTCCTCGACTCCTGCGCCACCCTGGACCTGCCCGTGCGTGGCTATGGTATCCTGTATCGCTACGGCCTGTTCAAGCAGCTCTTCGACAATGGCTTCCAGACCGAGCATCCGGACCCGTGGATGGAGGAAGGCTACCCCTTCGTCACCCGCCGCGAGGAGCTCTCCCGTATCGTCTCCTACGCCGACCTGACCGTGCGCGCCGTCCCCTACGACATTGCGATCACCGGCTACGGCACCAAGAACGTGGGTACCCTTCGCCTGTGGAAGGCCGAGCCCATCGAAGAGTTCGACTACGACGCCTTCAACTCCCAGCGCTTCACCGACGCGATCATCGACCGTGAGCGCACCATGGACATCTCCCGCGTCCTGTACCCCAACGACACCACGTTCGAGGGCAAGGTCCTGCGCGTGCGCCAGCAGTACTTCTTCTGCTCCGCCTCCCTGCAGGAGATCGTCGAGAACTACGTGCGTCACCACGGCACCGACCTGAATGGCTTCGCCGAATACAACGCCGTCCAGCTCAACGACACCCACCCGGTCCTCGCCATCCCCGAGCTCATGCGTATCCTCATGGACGAGCACGGCCTCGGATGGGAAGAGGCCTGGAAGGTTGTCTCCAAGACCTTCGCCTACACGAACCACACGGTTCTGGCTGAGGCCCTCGAGACCTGGGATATTCACATCTTCGACCGCCTGTTCCCGCGCATCGCCGAGATCGTCCGCGAGATCGACCGCCGCTTCCGGATCGACATGGCCGAGCGCGGCCTCGATCAGGGCACCATCGACTACATGGCACCCGTCTCGGGCAACACCGTGCGCATGGCCTGGATCGCCTGCTACGCGTCCTACTCCATCAACGGCGTCGCCGCCCTCCACACGGAGATCATCAAGCGCGACACCCTCAAGGAGTGGTACGCCATCTGGCCCGAGCGCTTCAACAACAAGACCAACGGCGTGACCCCGCGCCGCTGGCTCAAGCAGTGCAACCCCCGCCTGGCCGCCCTCCTCGACGAGGTGACCGGCTCCGACGCGTGGGTCCGCGACCTCACCGTGCTCTCTGACTTCACCGAGGCTGGCACCGACGATGTGCTCAAGCGCCTGGGCGAGATCAAGCACGCCAACAAGGTCGACTTCGCCGCGTGGATCAAGGAGCGCGAGGGTGTCGAGATCGATCCCGACTCGATCTTCGACGTTCAGATCAAGCGTCTGCACGAGTACAAGCGCCAGCTGCTCAACGCCTTCTACGTCCTGGACCTGTACTTCCGCATGAAGGACGATCCGACGCTGGACACCCCCAACCGCGTGTTCATCTTCGGTGCCAAGGCTGCCCCCGGCTACATCCGCGCCAAGGCCATCATCAAGCTCATCAACGCCATCGCGGAGCTGGTGAACAACGACGAGGACATCAACGGCCGCATCAAGGTCGTCTTCGTCCACAACTACAACGTCTCGCCCGCCGAGCACATCATCCCCGCCGCCGACGTCTCCGAGCAGATCTCGATGGCCGGCAAGGAGGCCTCGGGCACGTCCAACATGAAGTTCATGATGAACGGTGCCCTCACCCTGGGCACCCTGGATGGCGCGAACGTTGAGATTCTCGAGGCCGTGGGCGCGGACAACGCCTACATCTTCGGTGCGACCGACGATGAGCTGCCCGAGCTGCGTCGTCACTACGACCCCCGTTGGCACTACGAGAATGTCCCCGGCCTCAAGCGCGTCATCGACGCCCTGACCGACGGCACGCTCGACGACTCCAACTCCGGCTGGTTCCACGACATCCGCCACTCGATCCTCGAGGGCGGCTACGACCCGGCCGACGTGTACTACGTCCTGGGCGACTTCGCCGCGTACCGTGAGACCAAGGACCGCATGGCCGCCGATTACCGCGACCAGAAGGCCTGGAATAAGCGCGTGTGGGCGAACATCTCCCGCTCCGGCCGCTTCTCCTCGGACCGCACGATCTCCGACTACGCTCGCGAGGTCTGGAAGATCGAGGGTGAGCCGATCGCCTGACGCGCTCGCGTAGGGGAGGCCCGGAACCGCATGGTTCCGGGCCTCTCTTGTTGTGTGAAGACGTGTGGTTGTATCGGTCTGTGAACCAACTGTATTAGTGGGTTGACACAGTTGTGTATCTGTGTCATTGTATTAGTGTATTAATACAGAAAGACAGGAGGGACACGTCGATGCGCATCGATGACACCCGCCCCATCTGGATCCAGCTGGCCGACAACTTCCGCGCCCGTATCACCGACGGCACGTGGAAGCCCGGCCAGAAGATCCCCTCCGTCCGCGACCTCGCCATCGAGGCCGGCACCAACCCCAACACCGTCCAGCGAGCCCTCGCCGCCCTCGACGACGAAGGCCTTACCGTCCCCAAGCGGACGGCCGGACGATTCGTCGCCACCGACGACACGGCGCTCCACGCCCTCCGCCAGGAGGACGCCCGCGCCGCGGCCGACGCCTTCATCCGCGCCTGCCGCTCCCTCGGCGTCGACCGCGAAGGGGCCCACGGCCTCGTCGATGAACGCTGGAACGCGGACCTGTAACCCAGGAGGACACACTCTCATGACCACCCAACCCACGGGCGCGAGCGCGGCCGGCCCCGGCCTCGTCGAGGTCACCGGCCTGACGAAGAGCTACCGCTCCACCCCCGCTCTGCGCGACTACAACCTGAGCCTCGAATCCGGACACATCGTGGGCCTCATGGG
>JAHYYD010000078.1:0-1974 GCA_019425105.1 Actinomycetota bacterium | reverse complement strand
CAGATCAGCCTCATCATGTCCCGGCGCGCCCGCGTGTACCTGCTCGACGAGCCCATCAGCGGCGTCGATCCCGCGACGCGCGACGTCATCCTCGACGGCATCCTGCGCGAATTCGACCCCGCCTCGCTGCTCATCATGTCCACCCACCTCATCTCCGACATCGAACACTTCGTCGACTATGCGCTCTTCATGAAGGACGGACAGGTCCTCCTACAGGGCGACGCCGACGACCTGCGGGCCACCCACGGCGATTCCCTCGATGCCATCTTCCGGAAGGAATACCGCTGATGTTCACCAAACTACTTGCCTACGAGATTCGCTCGCGTTACCGCGTGGACGCTCGCTCCTTCGGGGCGTTCATCGTCACTATTGCCATCGCGTCGGGATTCGTCGCCGCGGGCCTTCCTGGCCTCAGTGGCTTCACCAAATCGTTCATCTACATCCTGTGCGCGCTCACCCCGCTCGCCTGCGCGATCGCCGCGATGGCCGACTATTGGAAGACCCTGTACGGGCAGCGCGGCTACTTCACGATGAGCCTGCCCGTCTCCGGCGCGGCCATCTTCTGGGCGAAGATTACCCGGATGGTGATCGAGTGCATCCTCGCCCTCGCCCTGGCCCTGGGCGGAGCCGTTGCCATCGCCTCGGCTGCCGCGTGGAGCGACGGCATTAGCCTCGCCGAGTACACGGCCGGGCCTCGTTCACTCGTGGCCGGAATGCCGACCTCCACCGTGGTCCTCATGATCGCTGGGCAGCTCATCCTTGCGATGTCGTGGGGTGTGCAGGGCTGTGCTGTCATGTCGATTGGCGCCCAGGGGCGTTTCAATCACATGGGTTTCGGCGCGCCCATCATCGGTTTCGTGCTGGTGTACATCGTCAACCAGGTGCTTTCCACGGTTGGCACGCTCTTCCTTCCGCTCTCCATTACGGCTGACGGACACTTCTCCACCGAGATCATGTGGACCTCGTTCCTGGCGACGACGGGCACGGACTCGCGGCCAGACGTCATCGGTCTGGGTTCCTACATCCTCGTGCCCCTGTTCGCCCTGATCCTGGGCGTGTGGGCCTCCCGCTCGATCGAGAAGCACACGTCCCTGCGCTGAGCGCATGACCCGCTGAGCGCCAGTCGGCGGTGGGATAGGATTTTGGTATCCGACCCACCGCCGACTCGTTGTGTGAGGAGCGCAGATGACCGCCGAGGGACCCCGTTTTGGGGCCACACCCCAGAACCCCGACCTGCTGCGGTGGATCGGCATTCAGGTCCTCCTTCTCATCATCGCCTGGGTGATCGGCATGGTCGTGCGGCGCCTCCTGGCCTCGCGCATGACGATGTCCACGGCCTCGGCGACCCTCACCGGCCTGGGTGGCCTGTGGGGCGGCCTCCTGGTCGCAGGCTGGATCTTCTCCTCCTCCGACATGTGGCGCCCCGCGATGCTCGGTGTGGCCGCAGCGGTGGCTCTCGTCGTGGTCGTCATCGTCTCCCTGATCGTCGCCTACCTGCACCCGCGCCCCGGCCTCGAACCCATCGTCGAGGTCGCCAAGCGCGGCGAATCCGACTCCCTCGAATTCAAGTCGAGCGCCCGCTGGAACATGCGCGCCGGCAAGCGCGACGACGCCATGGAGACCATTATCGCGAAGACGGTTGCCGCGTTCATGAACTCCGGCGGCGGCACCCTCCTCATCGGCGTGGATGACGATGGTCGCCTCATCGGGCTGGGCCCCGACTACGCGACCCTCAAGACACCGGACGCCGACCGCTTCGAGCTGTGGATCCGTGACCTGTGGGGCCAGCGCCTGGGGACCAACGCGGCCGCGCTGCCCCTCCTCGACTTCGCCGAGGCCTCGGACCCCCAGGAGGGCTACGAGTGTCAGGAGGTGTGTCGGGTGACGATCCCGCCGTCCACGCGCCCCGTGTACCTGAAGGGCCCCAAGGGCAAGGGTGAGGCCGAGCTGTGGGTGCGCGTCGGCAACTCGACG
>JAHYYD010000077.1 GCA_019425105.1 Actinomycetota bacterium | reverse complement strand
GTGCCGCCGAAACCGCAGCAGACCTCGGCGTCAGGCAGGTCGACGAGGGTCAGGCCCTCGACGGCGCGCAGGAGGCGGTAGGGGCGGTCGCCGACCTTGGCGATACGCAGCGAGTGGCAGGTCGGGTGGTAGGTGACGGTGTGGGGGAAGTACGCGCCCACGTCCTCCAGGCCCAGCACGTCGGTGATGAGCTCAGTGAGATCGTAGGTGTGCTGGGCGATGAGCTGGGACTTCTTGGCCAGCTCGTGGTCGCCCACGTGCTCGGCGACAACCCGCTGCTCGTGGCGCGCTGCACCGGTGCAGGAGCCGGAGGGGACAACGATGGCGTCCCACTGGCCGTCGAGCACGGGCTCGAAGGTCTTGACGTGGTTGCGGGTGATCTTCGCGGCGTCTTCGAAGTAGCCGGTGTTGGCGTGCATCTGGCCGCAGCAGACCTGGTCTTCAGGGAAGACGACCTCGTGGCCGAGGCGTTCCAGCAGGGTCACTGTGGCCTGGGCAGCCTGGGGGAACATGACGTCTGCCAGGCAGGTGGAAAAGAGAGCGATGCGCACTGGGGGATCCTTCCTCGTGGGTGCTGTCCTTCCCAGGGTATGGCTGGGTCCGAGGTCCCAGCATGCGTTTTTGTTCAGACAGTGTGCGCAAGGTTGTTTTACCCGCCATTTATCGCCAAAAAATCTTGAAAAGTAATCAGTGAAAAACAGCGGCTTATCGGGCGTTTTAGGACCTTTGGAACCCGACTTAGCTCAGGGTGAGTTTTCGTTTTTCAGTTTTGCGATGGTTTCGTGCGTGCGTACGTTCGCTCTGACCTCGAAAATGGACGAGGCCGGGGTGCGGTGGACAAGGAAGAGTGGTGCCCGAGGGGATTAGGGGTGGCCGATCGCCGTGAGGACGAGCAGTTGGCAGTCCTCGGACACCGCTATCGCACTGATGGGCAGGGTTTTGAAATCGCGACTTCCCTTGCCTTTTTCAGGCGGGAGGATTGTGTTCGCATGCCCTGGGTTGATCGTCGAGAAATGGCAGTTCTCGGGCACGTACGTGTAGAGCCGCGGATCGATGCCCGGCAGGACACTCGCGTCCCCGGTCGCATCTTCCATGAGAGCGTCAATCGTCGTGGTGGGGACGGTGGCGACTCCGGTCAACCAGTATTCGGGATCCTGATCGAGAATATGAAAGATTCCTGAATGGGTGCGCGCGACGACCACATGCCCGGAGGTTGCTTCTATTCCCGGCCAACGCTCGTTCAACGAGTCGAGGCGCGTCTGTACCTCCGTCTTGCGGTCGCTCGTGTAGGTAAACGGGGCGAAGCGCGGATCGTGGGTACCTCTGGACCGGGAATTATTGTTCGTGAAGGGGTTGCAGGCGGTGGCGAGCGCAGCGACCGCTAGCAGCGACACGATGGTCTTGAGTGGGAGCTTCATGGTTGTCCTTGGGTGGATCCTTCGGATTCGTATCGACGAGGCCGGGGTGTAGTGGAGAAGGAAGGGTGAGGGCTGTGTGGCTCAGGAGTGACCGAGGGCGGTCATGACGAGAAGGTGACAGTCTTTGGACATAGCTAGTCCCTCGATGCTCATGGGACCAAAATCATCGGGAACGCTCGACTTATCGGGTGCGAGTGCCTTGTCCGCGAACTGCGGATCTATGGTGGTGAACTGGCACTCCTGCGGCACATACTCGTAGAGACCAGGATAGATGCCGGGTAGCAGTGTGTCGGTGGCTGCCCCCTCCGCGAGGAGCTGGATCGTCTCATCGGGAACGGCGGCAACAGCAGTCAGCCAG
This sequence comes from Actinomycetota bacterium, assembly GCA_019425105.1. GTDB lineage: Bacteria > Actinomycetota > Actinomycetes > Actinomycetales > Actinomycetaceae > Pauljensenia. Next base: position 7,616 of record JAHYYD010000077.1, on the reverse strand, counting down.
AATTCGGGGTCCTTGTCGGGAAGAAAACCTGTTTGGCTGGAATAAGCGATGGTGAGGTGCGCCTCGCTCGCCTCCATGTTCGGCCAACGTAGGTTCACGGAGTCCGTCTGGTCCTTGATGGTTGGCTCTTTATCGCTTTGGAAGACAAACTCAGAGAAGCGAGGGTCCTTCGGGTACTGAGGAGCCGAAGCTTTGTGTGCAAAGGGGTTGCAGGCGGTGGTGAGCGCCGCGACCGCGAGAAGCGGCACGAGGGCCTTAAGCGGGAGCTTCATCCGTTATGCCCCAATGTGCACGCAGACGTACACATACTGTCCACAGACCGCAACGCGGGTCGAGTAGCTGCTAATGCCGAGATAGGTCGGCAAATGAGGACCGGTCATCCAGTGCTGGTGGCGGAGATCCGCAAGCGACGCGGGAAGCCACAGATCACCCGTGTATTCGCCAGTGCAATTGTCAGTGAGAAGGCTGCTCCACTCCTCGTTCGCCTCAGCGCAGATCACCATGAACCTATCCGCCGGAAGTGGCAGATCCGACTCAGACTTCAGAATGACGCGACGGTCAATGACATGAAAAAACTCGTGGGTCGGAAGCAGCTCGTCGAGCATCTCCGCTGACATGAGCTGATGGAAACTCACCATGGCCTGCGGCCTCCTTTCTAGTTTCTGTTTTCTCTATCGGCGACCGTTGTTGTCGGCCGGCTAATGGATGGATTCTTCATCGAGGACATTGTGAGGGGTGTGCGGCAGAACGGGGGGTTCTTCGCCGACCTTCCAGGTGTATGTCTGGGTCATGCTCCCACTGGTCTCGAAGCTCTTGGCCCATCCGAGCTCCTCGAAACGACCGTTGACGTCATCGCCGAGGCCTGTAACAGTATCTTGCTCGCCTCTGTTGAAGTTCCACTTGTCCCGCGCATGAACGGTGACGGTCGCGGTAATCGTATCCCCGTCGACCTGAACGTTCGTCTCGGTGTAGGTGTTGTGGCCGCCGAGTGCCCACTTCCAGTTCGCTGTCTCCGGATAATCGCCGGTCGCGCCGAGACTGCTGCCGGGGGAGTGGAGGGTGACGCCGGTTTGGCCGGCTAAGGCCGCCTCGTTTGCTGCCGCCAGCGCACCATTGAGCTCTCCGTTGACGTGGTTTCGAATGCCCGCGTCCTCCTTGTACGCTCGCTCGTAATCAACAGTCATGGGGGTGCCGGTGTTGTCACGGAAATGCGCGTAGCACCTCGCTGCGTCGGTCATGCCGAGGCCATATACGCCGCCGAGGCCGCTCTGTCCGGCCTCCCATAGGAGATAATCGTTGGGGGTGGCTTGACCCTTCTTTGACCCCCAGACGAAGTCTTCGTCCCACTTCTGGGTGCGATCGGGCTCGACGGTCGAATAACCGCCCGACGTCGTGTAAGGCGTCGTGCCCGGTCCGGCAGTGATCGCTGCCTGCAGGTCGTATTGCTCGAAGGCCGAGACCAATGGAACGAGGCTATCTCGATACTGAGTGGCCTGGATGAAGAGCCGTCCAATGTCCTTGGGGCTTGCAAAAAACAGGCGGTTTCGAATCGGCCGAACACCCCACGTGTCAGTGACGACGAAACCGTCGAGCTCGATCTTCTCTACCTGTCCGATAACGTCGCCCTGGAGGCGCGTCTTGTTCGTACGATATGTCGTGAGAACGGTCTGTAGCTGTTGAATCTCCACGATATGAGCGTTGATCTGGTCTTCGATCGCTTGCAGCCTCGCAAGGAGCGCATCGGCGCTCTGGCCCTGCATCGTCTGGGCAACTAGGTCTTTTGAATGCGCGATATCGTCTAACTTCTCCTGGCTGGTGTGAAGTGACGAGTCTAGCTCACTGAGCGTAGTAGTGAAGCTGGATAGATCGAGCGCATAGAGCTGCGTTTTCGTTACCACGGGATGTTTCCCTTCAGGGCGGAGGCGATCGAGTCGGAGATGCTGCTTTCCATCACCTCGAAGGATTGCTGTGTCGCCAGCATGTTGGAGTGCGTTGCCTTGAGCGCGTCCTGTATCGCGGTCTCTTCTTCGTTGAGGTTGCTGATCGGCCCGCTGATTCGCGCTGCGTAGACGCGGCTGCAGGGATCTCCTGCGGGGGGCGTGACCTCTGTCGCGGGTGAAGACCCGCCCAGGTACTGAGCAGCCGTGCGTAAGGCGTCGCTGGAAAAACTCAAGTCGGGCACTGTCGTCTCCTTTGTCCGTATGTCTGTTGGGAGCCTACAAGTGGGAGGTCCCGGGAAGCAAATTGCCTCCCGGGACCTCCGATCACATGCGCAGCAATGGATCAGTGCGGCATGTAGGCACCCAGCCAGCCCTGGGATGCGATGAACACGAGGACGCACAGGACCAGGAGCAGACTGACCGAGTAGGGGGCGGCCTTCTTGAGGATCTCCGCATCGGAACCCTTCGAATCGACCGCGGTTGCCGCGATCGCGAGGTTCTGCGGGGAGACGATCTTGCCGATGCCACCGCCGATGGTGTTGGCGGCCAGCAGGATCGATGGGTCGAGGCCGGCGCCTGCTGCGGCGGTCGACTGCAGGTTCGCGAAGAGCGCGCCCGCCGAGGTTGCGGAGCCGGCGACGGCCGTGCCGATCCAGCCCAGGATGGGGGAGAGGAAGGCGAAGGCCGCGCCCGTCGTCGCCAGCGCGGCACCGATCGAGGTGGTCTGGCCCGAGAAGTTCATGACGAAGGCGAGGGCCATGACGGAGGCGATTGTCAGGATCGCCATGCGCAGCGAGTAGATGGTGCGCGGCAGGACCGCGAACATCTCACCCACGGAGGTCTGGAAACGGCCGTTCGAGGAGTTCGTCCCGTACACGATGGCGACGATGATGCCGGTGACGAAGATCCAGGTGCCGGGGTTGGATAGGATCTGCAGCGAGTAGATTGCGGCGGTCGAGGGCGATCCGTCGCCGGTCAGCAGGTTGCCGTAGATGCCAGGCCACGGGACCTTGACGTCCGTCGATGAGAAGAAGGCGGCGACGGGCTTGGCCAGCTTCGTGATCGCGATGATAACGACGACGAGGACGTAGGGCAGCAGGGCCAGTCCGATGCGCGAGCCGGTGGGCTTGTCGGCCTCGTCGGCCTCCGTCGCGCACTCCGCGGGGGTCGTCGGACCCCACGCCAGCAGGAACACGTAGCAGGCGGCGAAGCCGAGCAGGGAGGCGACGACCGCAGTCAGCTCGTAGGAAACCGAGGGGGTGAAGAAGTGGCCCGCACCGGCAGCGAGACCGGCGACGAGGGCAAGGGGCCAGAGCTGGCGGACGCCGCGCGCGCCGTCGAGGATGAACAGCAGCAGGAAGGGGATGAACAGACAGAAGATCCACGTCAGGTGGCCCATGTCGCCGGCGACGACCACGGGCTCGGCGCCACCGAGCTTGCCAGCGGTCGTCGTGGGGATGGCCATAGCTCCGAAGCCGACGTTGATGGCGTTGCCGACGACGGCCACGACGGCTGCCTTGATCTTGGGGACGCCGAGGGTCACGAGCATGGCGCAGGTGATGGCCACGGGAGCGCCGAAGCCGGCCAGGCCCTCGAGAAGACCGCAGAAGCACCAGGCGACGATGAGGGCCTGGGCGCGCTGGTCGCCGCGGCCGATCGTGTTAAAAACGGCCTTCAGGTCGGCACTGCGACCCGACTTTTCGGTGAGGTTGTAGAGCCACACGGCCGCGATGATGATGTAGATGATCGGCATGAAGCCCATCGCCGCGCCTTGCGTGCCGGCCAAGAGTGCCATGCCGACGGGCATATTGAAGGCGAGGACAGCGATACCCAGGGACAGCACCAGGGAGATGATCGAGCACCAGTGGGTGGCGACCTTAAAGACGCCCATCAGGACGAAGAACACGACGAGCGGGAGGAGCCCGACGACGGCTGTCAAGAAGACGTTGCCCGCGACTGCAGTTGTCGACGGGGTAAAAGATTGGGCTAACAAAAGAGAAGTCATGGCTGCTCCGCGCGTCGGTGTGTGGGACATTGGACCTAATCATCATGACATATGAACGCAGAGGCGTACACAGTTTTGAGCGTTTTTCTTTGTCAATGCCGGATGGGGGAGCGCGCCGCATCTCACGTCCAGTATGCGCAGCGCCTGCTCGCGGGCGGTTCCTCGTCGATAAACTACGAAGCGTGAAGACTACATCCGCTGTTCCCGTCCCCTCCGGCTCGCGCATGCCGATCCGTAAGTATCGGCCGTTCCTCGATACGAATCCGATCGATCTGCCGGATCGCCAGTGGCCCTCCAAGCGCATCACGAAGGCGCCGCGCTGGATGTCCACCGACCTGCGCGATGGCAACCAGGCCCTCATCGAGCCGATGGACCCGGCTCGTAAGCGCCGCATGTTCGACCTGCTCATCAAGCTGGGGTACAAGGAGATCGAGATCGGTTTCCCCGCGGCCTCGCAGACCGACTACGACTTTGTGCGCTCCCTGATCGAGGACGACGCGGTGCCCGAGGACGTGACGATCTCGGTGCTCACCCAGTCTCGCCCGGAGCTGATCGAGCGCACGGTCGAGGCCATGGTGGGCTTCCCGCGCGCAACGGTGCACCTCTACAACGCGACGGCCCCCGTGTTCCGCGAGGTTGTCTTCCACGCTGACAAGGCACAGACGATCGAGCTGGCGCAGTTCGGTGCGCGCGAGGTGATCGCGCAGGCTGAGAAGCGCCTGGATGATGACACGATCTTCGGTTTCGAGTATTCGCCCGAGATTTTCGTGGATACCGAGCTGGACTTCGCCCTTGAGGTGTGCGAGTCCGTCATGGACGTGTGGGAGCCTGGCGAGGGACGCGAGATTGTCCTGAACCTGCCCTCCACGGTGGAGCGTGCGACCCCGAACGTGTTCGCCGATCAGATCGAGTGGATGAGCCGCAACCTGAGCCGCCGCGAGTACGTGGCGCTGTCCGTGCACCCGCACAATGACCGCGGTACGGGCGTGGCGACGGCCGAGCTGGCGCTGCTGGCCGGCGCGGATCGTATCGAGGGTTGTCTGCTGGGTCAGGGCGAGCGCACCGGCAACGTCGACCTGGTGACGCTGGGCCTGAACCTGTTCAGCCAGGGCATCGATCCGGGCATCGACTTCTCCGACGTGGACGCTATCCGTCGCACGGTGGAGCACTGCACGCAGATGGAGACCTTCCCGCGCGCCCCCTACGTCGGCGACCTCGTCTACACGAGCTTCTCCGGTTCGCACCAGGACGCGATCAAGAAGGGCTTCACCGCCCGCAAGGCCAAGGTCGACGCGGCCGGCGGCGACGAGGAAGCGGTCGTGTGGGAGCTGCCCTACCTGCCGATCGACCCGCACGACGTAGGGCGCTCGTACGAGGCCGTGGTGCGCGTGAACTCGCAGTCCGGCAAGGGTGGCGTCGCCTACCTCATGTCGACGGCACACGCCCTCGAGCTGCCGCGCCGCCTGCAGGTGGAGTTCTCTCGCATCGTCCAGCGCCACACGGACACCTACGGCGGCGAGATTAACGCGGATCTGCTGTGGCAGATCTTCGCCGACGAGTACCTGCCGACGAACGCCGCGCCGGGCCTGGAGTCGTGGGGTCGCTTCGATCTGCGCTCCTCGCAGGTGGGCACCATGGATGATGAGAATGTCGAGCTGAACGCGACGCTCACCGACAACGGCGAGGTCGTCAAGGTTCACGCGCAGGGCAAGGGCCCGATCGACGCGTTCGTGTCCGCGCTGCACGAGTTCGACCTGGATGTGCGCATCCTCGACTACTCCGAGCACGCGATGAGCCAGGGCCGCGATGCGCGCGCTGCCGCCTACGTGGAGGCGGCCGTGGACGGCCAGATCGTGTGGGGCGTCGGCATCGACTCCTCGATCACTCGCGCGTCCTACAAGGCCGTCATCTCGGCGGTGAACCGCGCCCTGCGCTAAGAGCACGCGATAACAATAGGGACCCCGACCTCGTTCAAAGTGAAGAGGTCGGGGTCCTTCGTATGCGTCTGTGCCGTCAGGAGGGGCCCTCAGGAGGCGTGAGACTGTGCGAAGAGCTCGAGGCTGCGACGTACCTGCCCGGCGAGGATGCGGGAGATGCGCTCCGTGAGGAGGGCGGGATCAGCGCTCATGTCGGAGGTGAGCCACTGGGAGACGTGTCCGAGCACGCTGAGCGTGAAGTGCTCAGTAATGAACTCGCGATCGTCCGCTCGGACAGTCAGACCGTCGCTGTAGTGGTCGACGATGGGCTCCATGACGGCGCGCAGCTGCTTGTAGAGGAAGACCTGCAGGTCCTCCATGGACAGGGTTGAGACAACGGAGCGTGTCTCTTCGAGGTGCGCTTGCATCCATGTGAGCATGGCGAGCAGTCCCTCGGACCAGTCCTCGTGGGTGGAGTGGGCCTCGATCTGGTTGGCAACCTCGCGCTTGAAAACCCAGACAGTCAGGTCGCGGATGTCGGCGAAGTGATAGTAGAAGGCCTGGCGGGTCACGCCGGCGGTGCGCGTGAGACCGGAGACGGTCACCTTTGACAGGGGGACGGTCTGGAGTGCGTCGCGCAGGGCGTGCGCGAGCATCGTTTTCGCATCGGTGTGGGGCATCGGAGATCCTCGTCGACATGAAAAGAGGGGTTACGAGCAAACTGTACAGGCTGTATCGCGGATCCGCGAAATTTCAGTGCAATGTGCGACTGACCAATTGTATAGCTCAGATTAGCTTGTATGCATCCGGAAACGTCGTTGTTTGGAAGCGGAGTGTATGGTTCAGCCCCGGCCTCGTCGAAATGAACTGTCTGGACGAGGTCGGGGCTGAGGGGGTCTGTGCGTCTGTCCCTGTGCGGTTGGTGGGAATAACCGCGTTACTTGGCCAGGCGAGCCAGGGCGGGGGTGGTCTGGTCGGTCATGAGCACTCGCATGCGAGCGATCGCGAGCGAGGGGTTGACCTCGAGACCGGAGAGCATCCACTGTGCCATGTGGGCGGTGGTTGCCAGGGCGAAGTGCTGGGCGACGACGTCGCGCGCTGTGGCCGAGGCAGAGCCGGGCAGGCGGGACTCGATGAGCTCCTGGATATGAGAGGCCAGGAATGCCCACAGGTCGTTCGCTTCGATGGTCTTCATGGCTGAGACGGTTTCGTCGCGATGGTTATGCATCCAGGTCATGGTGGCCTCGACGGCATCGAGCCATTCTCCCGAACTGGCGGTCAGGCGCGATGTGACTTCCTCGCGGAAAACCCAGGCGTTCAGGTCGCTCAGGGAGTTGAAGTGGTAGTAGAACGCTTGACGGGTGACCCCGGCGGAACGTGTCAGCGCGCTGACAGAGATCTTTGACAGGGGGGTCTGCATCAGGGCCTGACGCAGTGCAGTGCCAAGCTTTTCGCGGGCATCGATCGGGGGTGCCATCTTTTTCCTTCCTTCGACGGTTATGAGTAAACCATAACCAGTTACGAAGAAACTATCTACTTGAAAACTACTTGCCGGCTGTGTAACCGACCACGCTGTCAGTTTCTCATATATTGTTGTCATTGCCTGTCGGAGGGCTTGTCGGTAGATGTGACAGTCCACTTCACAATTAGTTCCGCGCCCTGCGATGTGCATCGGCATCGCCCGACCGCGACTGTGTAGGCGTGACACAATGTCCGTGTGATGAAGTCCTATCGAGACGAGGCGATCGTCCTGCG
>JAHYYD010000076.1 GCA_019425105.1 Actinomycetota bacterium | reverse complement strand
ATAACCCACCCCGAAGGACACAAAACGATTACACCACTCCACAGGACTTGACCCGACAACACTCGCCCAGCACGAGGCGCATCTGGCCCCTTGCGCGGCAAAGTTCTCGCCCAGCACGAAGCACATCCGGCCCCTTGCGCGACAAAGTTCGCCCAGCACGAAGCACATCCGGCCCCTTGCGCGACAAAGTTCGCCCAGCATAGGCACGCCAGCGGCGTTTTCGCGAAAAAACTCGCCCAGCGTGCCATGAACCGCGATTTTTAGGCCATTTTTCCCTCGCTGGGCGAACTTTTTCGCGTTTGCGTTCACGTCAGATCGCACATGGCGAACTTTTTCGCGCCCAGAGCACAGGGACGTCATAACTGTGAAACCAACGGCATCACTAAACGCCCACCCCGGTACAAAACTCTCCCAACAACCAGCGTCACACACCCTTGGCGGTACAAAACTCTCCCAGCTCGCGAAAAAACGGCTGTTTTTGCCCAAAATGCATCAGCAGGGAGAATTATGTACCGCTCGCAGAGTACAGAAGCCGAGCAGGGAGAATTTTGTACCGGCCATCGCGGGCCCACCCCGCCAACACCGAATAACATGCCAAAGCCTCACCTCTCCTGTGGGGCACGGGGTGACACTGACATGGTCGCTGACGATCCGGATAGGTTACGACGATCCGGATAGGTTACGACGATGCGGATAGATTACGACGATGCGGATAGGTTACGACGATGCGGATAGATTACGACGATGCGGATAGATTACGACGATGCGGATAGGTTAATAAGCTATCCGGATGCTCATAACCTATCCAGATAGCAACAACCTATCCGCATGCACAGCATGCGAGGAAGCCGTTGCACGGGGCTGCGCTACCTCCCGAGTGACGACGGAGACACTTGCCAGAAATTCCGCATGCAATTCGATTGCGTGAACTTTCAACAAAGCCCAGAAACGTTGCAATTCCAACGATGCCAATTCAAATTCTGAAATAGTCACAGGGGAATTGCATGCGAAAGTGCTAGACCCACAATAGCCGCGCTGACAAGGCGGCGGTGCCCGTGGGCGGCGGCAGGGCCTGGCCTGAGTCGCACCGACGCGCCTGGCAACACACAGCACGCCACGCGTCACTGGTGTGGAGGGCACCGGAGGGTCCAGGGGGCCTGGCTGCGGTGCCCGTGGGCGGCGGCAGGGCCTGGCCTGAGTCGCACCGACGCGCCTGGCAACACACAGCACGCCACGCGTCACTGGTGTGGATGGCGCCGGAGGGTCCAGGGGGCCTGGCTGCGGTGCCCGTGGGCGGCGGCGGGGCCTGGCCGGGCTTCGAGACGACGCGCCGAGCGAAGCTCGCGGCGCGGACGGCTCGCGGGCGGGCCGCAGACCACGGGCACACCAAGCAGCTCGGCCCCACGCATGCGGAAACCCCGCCCCGCAGATGCGGGACGGGGTTTCGCCCACCCAGTCGGGTGGAAGAGTCTGAACGATTCAGACGGGGAAAGTCACTTAAGGGTGACCTTGCCGCCGGCCTCTTCGATCTCAGCCTTGGCCTTCTCGGCGTCTTCCTTCTTCGCGGCGGGGAAGATGGTGGAGGGCGCGGAGTCAACCAGGTCCTTGGCTTCCTTGAGGCCCAGGCCGGCCAGGTTCTTGACGACCTTGACGACGGCGATCTTCTTGTCACCGGCGGACTCGAGGACGACCTCGAACTCGTCCTTCTCTTCGGCGGCGGGGGCGTCGGCGGCCGGGGCGGCAACGGCGACGGCTGCGGGGGCAGCGGCCTCAACGTCGAAGGTCTCCTCGAAGAGCTTCACGAAGTCGGAGAGCTCGATGAGGGTCATTTCCTTGAAAGCTGCGATGAGCTCGTCATTGGAGAGCTTAGCCATGAGTGGCATCCTTCCTAATTGGCCTGCACGAGTGCAGATTGTTGGTTTGTTTCACGCAGCCACGGTGGCGGCGTGGAACATGGCCTGTCTCGTCAGGCCGCCTCGCTCTGCTTTTCGCGCAGAGCATCGATGGTGCGCACTGCCTTGACGGGCAGAGCGTTGAATGCGAACGCCGCCTGACCAATCTTGGCCTTGAGGACGCCTGCGGCCTTGGCCAGCAGGACCTCGCGGGACTCGAGATCGGCAAGCTTCTTGACACCCTCGGCGCTCAGCTGAGCACCGTCCATCGCGCCGGACTTCAGCACGAGGGCGGGGTTGTCCTTAGCAAAATCACGCAGGGTCTTGGCGGCCTCGACGGGCTCGCCGGAGACGAATGCGATGGCGGTGGGGCCCTTCAGGTCCTCAGCCAGGAAGTCGAGACCGACCTCCTTGGCCGCCAGGCGCGCAAGCGTGTTCTTTGCCACGGCGTAGGTCGCGTTCTCGCCCAGGCCGCGACGCAGCTGCTTGAGCTGGCCGACGGTCAGGCCGCGGTACTCGGTCAGCAGGACAGCGTCGGCTGCGCGGAAGCGCTCCACGAGCTCGGCAACTGCTGCCACCTTGTCGGACTTCGCCATGGTCCTCCTTCCAGATACGTGACCGCAGGTAAGAAAAAACCCGACACGCAGGATCGTGTCGGGCGTACGCTCGATTGCAGCACAAGGCTGCTCACTCACCTGCGTTGGATTTTCCTCCACTAGCGTGGACACCAACGGTCTTCGGCACGGATCAGCTTAACAGGGCGGGCAGGCGCACGCAAGCATGGCGGCGCGTTTCACAGACGAGGCTGGGGCCGGTCACGCAGGCAAACAGCCGCTGAGCACGCCATCGGGTGCACGAGGCCGGGGCCGGCCGCGCGCACAGTCCGCCGCTGGGCAGATGCGCGAGGCAGGCCCCGCCCCCGGTCAGACGAGACTCCACCCCGATGCCCGCGAGCGCGCGTCCCAGAAGGCACGATATTGGCCGCCCACCTGCGAGTAGAGATCGGTGTGCGTGCCGGTCTGGGCGATGCGGCCGGTCTCGTCGAGGACGACGATCTGGTCGGCGGCCGTGATCGTGTCGAGCTTGTGGGCGATAACGATGAGTGTCGCGTCGCGTCGCAGGGCGGCCATGGCGTCGGTGATGCGTGATTCGTTCTCGGGGTCGAGAGCGCTCGTGGCCTCGTCGAAGAGGACGATGGGCGCGGCTTTCAGGAGCGCGCGGGCGATGGAGACGCGCTGGCGTTCCCCTCCGGACAATGCGCGGCCTCCTTCCCCGACGGGGGTGTCCCAGCCGAGCGGCAGGCGTTCGACGATCTCGTCGACTCCGCTCAGGCGGGCTGCTTCCTCAATGTCAGCCCGGGTCGCGTCTGGGTTTCCGACGCGCACGTTAGCCTCGAGGGTGTCGTCGAAGAGGTAAACGTCCTGGAAGACAAGAGACAGCTGTGCCATGAGGTCGGCAGTATCCCAGTCCCGAACGTCCCCACCACCGACGAGTACACGTCCCGCGTCCACGTCGTAGAAGCGCGCGATGAGGCGCGCGATCGTGGTTTTGCCGCAGCCGGAGGGGCCCACGATCGCGGTCATCGTCTCCGGTTCGACGCGGAAGGACACGCCTTGCAGGACGGGGTGGTCGGCCTCGTAGGAGAAGGACACCTCCTCGAGGGAAACCGACGAGCCCGACGAGGCCGGGGCCTCGTCCGCGCGTCGCACGCCCTTGGGGGCGGGCAGTTCGGGGGCGGAGAGGATCTCGTGGCTGAGGTCGAGGACCGGGCGCCGGGTTTCGAACGCGGAGGTGAGCGTCCCGATGTCGACAAGGATCTGCGTGAAGCGCAGGAGCAGGCCAATGGAGACGATGGCCTCCACGGGGCTGACGCTACCGGCGACCGCGAGCCACCCCATCGCGCAGATGAGCGTCACGACGACGAGCTGGGCGGCCATGCCGTTGACGATCTGGCCAACCGTCTCCCTCATGAGTGAGCGACGCGCGGCCACCCCGTAGGCGTCTTCGGCCCGCTGGAGGGGCTCGTAGGAGGCGGAGCGCCCACACGCGCGCAGCGCCCCCTGCTTCGTCGCGTATTCGACGATGCGGTGCGACAGCTCGCGGGCGGGAGGCTCCTTCAGGGCGGCCCCCGACTGCAGGCATCGGCGCGCCACCCACACTCCCCCACCGACGATCGGAATTGCGACCAGGCACACGACCCCGAGAACCGGCGAAAAGGCGGCGATACCAACGAGCATCGTCGCCGAGGTGACGATAGCGGCGATGAGGGGCGAATACATGTGCGCGAAGATCTCGCCCAGAACCATGAGCTCGCGCGAGACGAGGCGCGACGTCTTTCCAGCCGTGTCCGCGCGGAACGACCCGAGCGGCAGGGACGCCACCTTGTCGCCGATCGCACGGTGCATGTTCGACAGGAAGTCGAAGGCCACCGAATAGGAGCGCATGGCGAGCAGGTACTCGACGACAAAGGAGGTAAGGGCGCACAGAGCGAGCACAACGAGCCACGATCCCAGGCTCATACCCCACGCGGGCGCGCCCGAGGTCAGGGCAATCGCAGCCGGGATGAAGGCGACCAAGGAGACGCCGCGTACCGCTCCGACGACACAGGACAGCACGGTTGCTTGAACGAAGTCGGCTCGTCCCTGCTCGGAGAGGGGTTCGCGCAGCCGGGGGATGAGGTCGAGCATGTCAGTGTCCTTTCGCGGGTGCGCTCATGCGACGCATGTAGGGATGATCGGCGAGCTGGTCGGGCGTGCCCAGCGCGATGAGACGACCAGCGTCGAGGATGGCGATCTGGTCGACACCCGCGATCGAGGCGGCGCGGTGCGCGATGACCAGGACCGTCTTTCCCTGGACGAGGCGGGTGAGCGCCGCCTGAATATCGGCTTCGGCTTCCGGGTCGGTGAAGGCGGTGGCCTCGTCGAGGACGAGGATGGGCGCATCGACGAGGAGGGCTCGAGCGATTGCGATGCGTTGCGCCTGACCACCCGAGGGGTGAGCATCTTCCCCGATGACGCTGTCGAGGCCTCGGGGTAGGGAACGCAGGTAGTCGTCGATGCGAGCGGCCCCAGCGGCAGCCCACACTGCTTCGTCGCTGGCGTCCGGGACTCCGAGCGCGATGTTGTCACGCACGGAGATGTCGAGGAGCTGCGGGTCCTGGAGGACGAAGGAGACGTGCCGGTAGAGGACGTCCGCAGCGATGTCACGCGCATCGACCCCACCGATGCGGACAGCCCCCCGGTCCGGGTCGGCGAAGCGCGCGACCAGCGTCGCAAGCGTCGATTTTCCCGAGCCGGAGGAACCCACGAGGGCGGTCACCGATCCCTCGGGGATCGTCAGGCTCACGTCGTCCAGCGCGAGAGTTGACCCGTAGGAGAAGGAAACACCATCAATCTCGATGTCAGCGCCCTTCGGCACTGAACTCCCCTCGGCGGGCAACGGGGCGACCGAGAGTAGGTCCACGATGCGCAGCGCGGCGGCCCCGGCGATCTGGTAGGCCCACGTCGTCGTGCCTAGCACCTCAATGGCCGCCGGGATGACGAGGGCAATGAGAGCGCAGGTGATGACCTGGACCGGGCTCACGATGCCCGAGGCCGCGAGCGCGGACCCTCCCGCCGTCGAGACGAGCAGGATCAGGGAGGGAGACACGGTTGCCTGCCCGAGCGCGGAGCCTTTCAGCAGCGGGCCGCACCAGTCGACGTAGAAGCGCGAGAAGTCCTCGGCAGCCCGGGTGAATCGCTCGTGTGAGCGCCCGACGGTTCCGAATGCCTTGACGACGCTGATGCCGGACACGAATTCGACCATCGTCGACGAGACGCGCGAGAGGTGTCGGTCCATCTGCGCGGTTTTCTCCCCCATGCCTCGCATCATCCACGCATTGAGGAGTCCATAGAGGGGCAGCGTCGCGATCGAGAGGAGCCCGAGCCGCCAGTCGACGACGAAGGCGTAGATGAGCAGGGAGACTGGCGCGCTGATTGCGGCCGCGGATTCAACGGGCGCGTGCGCGATGACCGTGTGTACGTCGTGCGTGTCGTCCTGGATGGCCTTGCGCACGGCCCCCGAGTTCGTGGAGGTAAACCAAGCGAGGGGCGCGGCGGCGAGGACACTGACCATGCGGGAACGCACGATGTGCCCGAAACGCACGTCCGCGAAGTGGGTGACGGCCAGCGCGACGAAGTAGATACCGTATCGGAGGCCGAACGCGCCGGTCAGCCACATGAGGAGAGTCATCACCTCGGCGCGGTCAGGTGAGACCCCCGAGCGCGCTGCGGCAAGAAGCACCTCGCCTAGCTGGACGAGGACGACGTAGGGGGCGACCGCAAGCGCACCGTAGAGGAACCCGAGCACTCGGGCGACCATCATGGACCCGCGGATGGGGGCGGTCAGTTCTTTGAAGGCGCGTTGGCCCGCCAGGTGAGCCGCGCGCGGGTCGTCGCTGTGCTTGTCGTCAGTGAGTGGGGCATTCGGGGACGAGGCAGTGGCGGCCTCGCGCTCGTCGGTGTCGGTCATTGGGGTTCTCCTTCGCGGGCGCGCTGGGTGCCCGTCGGCGTGAGTGTGATGAGTCGGTCCGCGCAGGCCGAGGCGAACTCGCCGTCATGGGTGACGACGATGACGGCCGCTCCTTCGTTCGCAATGCGGCGCAGGGTTGCGGTAATTGAGTCGAGGTGCCGGGCATCGACGCCCGACGTGGGTTCGTCGAGGATGACGACGCGGCGCCCAGTGGCTCGCGCAGCTGCGATGACGAGGCGTTGCTTCTGTCCTCCCGACAGGCTGAGGGGATGTCGGTCCCCCAGGTGAGCGAGGTCGAAGTCGGCCAGGAGCTTCTCCCCGGCCTCGCCGCTGGCATCCGACGCGCCGATTGTCAGCTCGCCCTCGAGCGTGTCAGAGAACAGCTGGCGTCCGGTGTCCTGCATGACGAGCGCGCACGCGGCCCGTCGCTGCCGTCGACTCGTCGTCTGTCCGTCCAGGGTGATCGTCCCGGAACTGGGAGCAGCCAGACCGCATAGCACACGCACGAGGGTCGTTTTTCCAACGCCGTTCTCTCCAGCGATGCAGGTGATCTGCCCTGCCGGAAAATCCGCGTCAAACCCCTCGAACACGGGAGTGCTCCCGTAGGAGAAGCTCAGGTCCCGGCAGGACAGGCGCACATTCGTGGTCAGCGCGGCGTGCGCATCGCTCTCCCGGGAGGTCACCCAGGCCTCGGGCGGACCAGGGTCCACGAGGGTCCGCAGACCGAGCGACCTGCGTTCCTCATCGCCCATCGAGTAGAATTCCTCGCCGCTCCAGCGACGCGTGACCGTTCCACCTTCCATGAGGAGAACCTGGTCGGCGAGCGCCCGCAGGAAGTGGAGGCGGTGCTCGACGACGACGATCGTCATCCCCTGCTCTTTGAGGACTGCGAGAGCGCGACGCACGTCGGCGATGGCGTCGGGGTCAAGGTTCGACGTCGGCTCGTCGGCGAGGAGGACCGGGGTACCCGATGACAGCGCGCAGGCAAGCGCCACCTTCTGCAGCTGCCCACCCGACAGGGTCGAGAGCTTGCGGTTCATCAGGTGCGAGATCCCCATGAGCGTCGCGGCGCGTGCGCTGCTCTCGACGAGGGTCTCGCGGTCGCGGCCGTAGTTTTCCCCGCAGAAGGCCAGCTCCTCGGCGACGGTGTCGCAGAAGAATTGGGTGCGCGGATTCTGGAAGACCGACGAGCAGAGGTGGCCGACCTCGGTCAGGGGGACCTCGGCGAGGTCGCGACCGTCGATCCTCACCGCGCCTTCCAGCTCTCCCGGCGTCATCTGGGGGACGAGGCCGGTGAGCGCCCGCATGAGCGTCGACTTTCCGCAGCCGGAGGAGCCGCACACGAGCGTGAGGGTGCCAGGCCGGGCGGACAGGTCAACCCCGGAGAGCGCGTCGACGCGATCACTCGTCAGCTCACTGACGTAGGAGAACGACAGGGATTCCACGTCAATCATGGGAGTACTCCGAGGTAAGCGCTGAACTCAATGGCGGCTACGCCGGCGACGCACACGAGGGCCACCACGTCCCAGGCGCTGGCCCGCAGCCGCGTCAGCGAGGTGGGGAGCGTGGGGCCACCCAGGCCTCGAATGACGCTCGAGGCCGCCAGGTCGTCGGCTACGCGCGCGATGGAGGACAGCAGGGGGACGAGGAAGCGCTCGGCTATCACGAGGGGGTGGCGCAGAACACCACGAATCCCGAGGTCGACGCCGCGCATTTCCAGCGCCTCGCGAATGGCGACCGCCTCCGCTCCAACCGTCGGGAGGACGCGGAACGCGACAACGAGGGCATCGACGAACACACGCGGCAGGTGAATCGCACGCAGGGCTGCCTTCATCTGGCCGATCCGCGTCGTGCGGTACACGTAGAGGGCGAGGCCAAAGCCCGCGGAGAACCGCGCGAACCAGAATGCGATCGCGGCGCACGTGCCGATCACGAGGACCACGCTACGCGGCGCCCCCATGCCCTCGAGCCACGCGACGAGGAGGGGCGAGCCGAGGCTAAACGCGTCGCAGACGAGGCACCCAAGCCCGGTGCGCGCCGCGGTGGCGCCACCCACCTCCCACAGGAGGGCAAGCACCGCGAGCAGCTGCACCGCCAGCAGCGTGGACGTGGGGCTCGCGCGCATGACAAACGCGTTGAGGACGAGGAGGGCAAGAAGCTTGGTGCGCGGATCCAGCCTGCTCACTAACTGGCCTGGGGCGTCCTCGGCGAGCGAGATCTCAGGCAACGCCAGCCTTCGCGAAGTGCTTGCGCAGCAAGAAACGACCAATAAGCCCGCCGAGGCACGCGACGATCATCGTAACAACCACCCACACGCTGATGACCGCGGGGCTAAAGAGGGCACGCATACCATCCGCGTAGTCCTGGCCCATCTGGGACGCGACATCCGCGTAGTAGGAGTCGGGAGCAAAGAAAATCGGAGCAAGCGGGCCAATCCCCCACAGGGAAAACAGCATGTATGCTGCAATGTTTCGAGGGGCACTAAGATAGCCGCCACTGTGGGCGATAAGGTCAGCCAGGAAACCGAGAATGAGGGCGACCGGTACGGTCACCCACGCATGCCCTGTCACGACCATGAAGAAGGCGACGATGCCCGCCATGATCGTCATCGTCCCAAACATGCGCGAACGCACCAGCATGAGCATGATGACCGGCCCGTTCAGGAGGAGGCCAACAATCCCGCCGACGAACATGAACGCCGGCCCGAAGAAGCCGAGCATCGCCGAGCACCACATGAGGACAAAGTAGACGGCGGTGAAAGCACCAATCGTGACGGCCGAGCGCGCCTTCGTGACACCCGAACCCGCAACCTGAGACATTTTCGCGACCCTTCACAAACATAGGTTTATACAAGCGAATTAAGGGTACCCTACTCTCCATCAATAGCATGTGACCTACGTCCCTAACAGAGCTCACATGCTACCCAGACGAGCGACGGCAGGCCTTGAGACAAAAAGCGGGTCCCCGCGCAGCAGTGCTGCGCGGGGCCCCGGATTGCTTCGTCAGCGAGCTACGCTCACTTCTCCAGCAGGTCCTTGACCTTGGTGACATCCAGCGGGATGCCGGGGCCCATCGTCGTGGCGACGGAACCCTTGAGCAGGTAGCGGCCCT
>JAHYYD010000075.1 GCA_019425105.1 Actinomycetota bacterium | reverse complement strand
GCCCCGACCCCATGCCAACACCACCCCCACACCCCAAAATGCGAAGAGCCAGTTTGTTCCCTGCCCGGGAGCGCAGAGCCACCTCATGTTGCCGCTGCGCGCCCTGCGGGAGTTTATCGACACTCTGTAGCATCCAGCACCCAGCGGGCGCAACACAACGCAAAGGGCCCAGGATCCGCAGATCCTGGGCCCAAAGCGTCGTCAGTATGGAATCAGTTGGCACCCTCGGTGATGGTCACCTTGAAGTCGGTCGTGATGCCGTCCGGATCGGTCAGGGTCACGGTCACCGGGTCATCGTTCTCACCCAGCGCACGCAGCGGGTGCAGAGTGACGATGTTCTTCTCGGACTTGCCGACCTCAAGGGCGGTGGGATCAGAGACCTCGATCTTCCACTTGGCGGCCTTGTCGGAGTCGGCCAGCTTGATCTTCAGGTCGCGCTTCTCGGGGACCTTGATGCCGTGCTCGTCGATCTGAGCGATGGGACGCTCGACCGTCTTGACGTCCTTCGGGGTCACGTAGGAGTGAGCGGAATCGGTGGCGCAGCCGGTCAGGGCGGAGATGCCCAGGCCGAGCGCCAGCACTGCTGTGAGGATGGAACGCTTGTTCATAAGCACCATACTAAGCATCCATACTCACAGATACGCATCACAAGGCCCGTTTTGGGACGATGTCACACCATCCCGCGTCACATGGACCAGACCAGCGCCCCCGACTCCACATCCGCCCAGAACGAGGTGGCAAACTCCGCCCACTCCTGCGGGTGCTGCAGCTGGGCGCTGTGCGCGCCCCCGCGGATGACACTCTCGCGCGCGCCCAGGTCCGAGGCCTCCTCGGCGTACCACGAGGGCGGCCAGATCTCATCCTGGTCCCCGTACAGCACGTGCACGGGCACGCCCGTGGCCGCGAGCGCGGGGGTATCGGGGCGCAGCTGGGAGAGGATGCGGGCGATGCCCACCAGGTTTTCCGAGGCCGTGTCCAGGGCACGAACACGCTGAAATTCCGCCCACCCGACGCCCGGCTCGTCGAAGTGCATGTCCGGGAAGTAGGCGCGCAGCACCTGCTCACGCGCGCCGGGACCCGTGGGCAGGGGGTCGAGGATCGGCAGGGTGTTCATCCAGTCGTAGACGGCGCGACCCGAGCAGAACAGGGTCACGGATGCGAAGAGGTCGGGCCGCGCGATGACGGCCGCGCGCGCGACGATGCCACCGAAGGAATGGCCCACGAGGTGCACGCGACCCGAGGTCCCGGCCCAGGCCTCGGCGACGGCGATGAGGTCATTGACAAAGTCGCTCATCCCGTACGCGCCCAGGCCGGCGGGCGCGGCGGACCCGCCCTGGCCTCGTTGCGAGTAGGCGAGGACGTCCCAGCCCGCGTCGCCCAGGAAGGGCAGGACGGGCGCGTAGTCCTCCTTGGAGCCCGTGTAGCCGGGAACGAGGAGCGCGCGGTTCTCCCCCGCCGCGTCCGGGGACGACGCCGCTGAGATCGCGGGGATGCCGTCGACGAGGGCAGGGGCGCTCGGGCCGGTCAGCAGGCCGCTCAGCTCGCCGGCCGGGGAGGGGACGGCGACGGGGATAACGTTTGCTGCCAGCGCAAAAGGACCGAAAGGATCTATCTGTTTCACGCACCCAATCGTAGAATGAACGCATGACAAACGAGACAATTGCGAGCCAGCTCGCCCACCGCACGATCCGCGCCTACAAGGACCAGCCCCTCACCGAGGAAGAGGTCACCACGCTCATGGACGTGGCGCGCCACACCGCGACCTCCTCGTTCCTGCAGTCCTGCACGGTCCTGCACATCACGGACCCGACGGTGCGCGAGGCGATCGGCGCCGCGTCCGGCCAGCCCTACGTGGGCGGCACGAAAGGCGACCTGTTCATCTTCGTCGCCGACCTGTACCGCAACAGCCGCATCCGCGCCGAGCAGGGCGTCTCCTCGGAGGCCCTGGGTTCGATGAACCTGTTCCTCACGGCGCTCGAGGACGCGCTGCTGGCCGCGCAGAACGTGGTCGTGGCCGCCGAGCCGATGGGCCTGGGCACCGTCTACCTCGGCTCGATCCTGGCCGATCCGCGCAGCGTCGTCGATGCGCTGGAGCTGCCGGAGCTGACCTTCCCGGTTGTCGGCTTGCTCGTGGGACACCCGGACCAGGAGCCCGGCCAGAAGCCGCGCATGCCCCTGTCGGTCGTCACCGCGAAGAACACGTACCCACGCGTGGAGTCCTACACGGAGACGCTGGCCGACTACGACCGCGAGGTCACCGAGTACTACGACCTGCGCTCGGGCTCGCGCCTCGAGTCCTTCACCCACCTGGTCGCCACCAACATCGGCGTGGGCGGCGCGCACGTCTCCCCCATCATGGAGGTCCTCAACGAGCAGGGCCTGTGCCTGCGCTGACTCTCCGTCATTGACGAGGCCGTGGCCTCCCCTCGCGCTGTCGTGACCGGCGCTGATCAAGGGGCCGCGGCCTCGTCGCATGCCTGGATGACTGCGCGTTTAGAATGAGCGCATGGCTGAGCTTGGTTTTTCCACCTACGTGTTTATCGAGCGCATCGCCGCGAACGCGGCCGCGCTGCACCCCTTCCCTGAGCACAACGTTGCGCTCGTGCGGGATGCGCTGGCGGACGCCGGCTTCGACATCACGCTGCTCGGCCCGGACGCGCCGGAGGTTGGCGAGGGCGTGTACTTCCAGCCCGAGCCCTTCGACGACGAGGTCATGGGCCTCCTCGCGGATGCGCTGACCCTGCGCGGCATCGGAGCGTACGCGTACGCGCTCGTGGATTCGTCGCTGGGCGGGGAGCTGGCCGATATCGCGCTGTTCACCCGCGTGGGCGACATGTTCCCCCGCTACGGCCGCCACATTCTCATGACGCGCATGTACATTCACCGCACCCCCACGGGCGCGGGCAACAAGGCCGTGACCTGGGCGTTCGGCTCACCCGCCGACCTGGAGGAGGCGAACCACCTGCTATCGGTGAAGTTCGACACCGAGCCGGTCACGGATCCGCGCGGGATGGCCGCCATCGAGATCCGTCACCCCGAGTTCGCCGCTGGCACGGCCGAGCCGATGGTCCTCCTCGACGAGATCTTCCAGGTGCTGGGCGCCGCCGGCTTCGAGGGCATCACCATGTGCAACGACCCGGGCCAGCCGTCCGCGGTCTAAAGCCCTCAACCGTTACGAGGTTTTGTCTTGTGTCGCTCCCGCAGCACGACCAACGAACAAGGACGCCGCTTAGAAACGTTCGTGCAGCTCACCTAGGCGTTGTAGCGCCCTTTTGAGGCTGTCACTTCGTTTCGCGGCTCTGTCGATATTCCACTCATCAGTGATGAACTGCGTCAGAATTGTTTCGTAACGCGCACCGAAAATGAAGGCGCGCCCACCATGGCTTTTGCTTTCCTTTCGTACAAAATCCTTGATATTCTTCTTCCCATACTTCGACACACAGGCCAACAATCGCTCCTTCGCATCCACCCCGTTCGGTGACTCAACTTTTGCAAGCGGCATGTTGAAAAACCTGGAGAAACCCACGTCATCCGCAAGAAGCCAGCTCTCAATCTCATCGTCGCACACACGAAGAACAACAGTATCCGCGCTTCCCTTTGGCAGGAGCCGCCTTCTAATATCGACAGGACAATCCCCATCGGCATCTCGCATGAATATCCTCGGGACTGGGGAAGGAAGCCTAGCCTGTTCCCTTAGCCTAGCCTCTAGCTTCTTAGATCCTTTCAATGATTTTACTATGAATTCCTCACATTCCCAGCCCGCAGCCCTCATGACGGCATGAACCACGGGGATGTCTGTCTTTCCCTCAACGTAAACCAACGCCCTCGGTATCGATGCACTCATGATCAGAGCGTCAGACTTGGCGTCCCATCAGCGCCCATGAGAACACTAATGATCTCCGAGAACGGTGTCTCAATCTCGAGGTAACATTCGGCGTCATCACGATCACTGAGAAGACTCCCATTCGTCCCATTCGTTCCGGGAAGGAGTACGAGGACCTCATCCGCGCCGACCGTCTCATCATCCACTATCTCAGCGGAATGACTCGAGAGGATGATCTGCACGCCACCCTTCACCTGTCGCCTTGCCTCTGCGAAAACAGATGGTAGCTCAGCCACGAGCGCGGAATGCAACGAAAGCTCCGGCTCCTCAAGGAGCAGCACGCTCGAACCATCGGCAGGAGTTGAGACCAGCGCCCAGAGTAACCCCAGCAGTCGCAGCGTTCCGTCCGAGAATTGCGTCTCGTTTTGCCAGGACGGACGCACCCGCCAGTTTTTGTAACCCACCTCCAAGTGGGGCACACCCATGGAATCCTTTTCGAGCTTCAGCTCTTCAAACTCAGGAATAGCCCGTTGAAGGGCAGCCTGAACACGCCTGAGCCTCGCTTTCCGCGTTCGATCAGGTGTTTCACTAATCTGTTGAATAATATCGGAACCATACGGATCAGAGGTCCGTATATCACTCCCTGTTAGTCCTCTAATTACTTGCGGAACGGGATGAAAATACCTGATCTGACCAAAGAAGTCAGCTATCTTTCGAAATTTTTTATTGGTGACCTTCTGCTCCAGATGCGTCTGCGTCAGCAGCTCCACATCGTCTTTATCGTCCTGCGACGGGCGGCTGAGCAAGACCCTTCCGTTACGTTCAACCCGTTCTTCCTGAACAAGAACCCTTCGATGTCCGGACTTCTCACATTCGATGACCAGCACATACCGCCACGTGTCGTCTCCGTCCCGCATGGACACATCGATCCTCGGGTACGGTGCCCGACGACCAAAGAGGCTCTGTATCTTGCTGTACCCTCCCCTTTGATCGACAGCTTGAACCATCCCACCCCCGGGCGCAACAATATCCCGAAGGAAACGGAACACATCAAGAAGATTCGACTTACCGACGGCATTCGGCCCAACAATAAACAGCCGCGGGCCGACATCAAAACTCAGATCCTGGAAGTTCTTCCAGTTCTTGATGTGCACATGCGAGAACTCCATGCGGCTACCTTCATTGGATCGAGTACATATCGTATGCAGCAGGATACCGTTTGTGACAGTAGCATCACAAGCGCCAAGCCAATCGAGCTCCTCAACACGATCCTTCTGGTGTCCGGTGCCTCCAACTCCGAAAGAAACACGATGTGCAAACAACCCGGGCGAGCGGAGCGCCCAAACCGATGCAGGCACACGGCACCACTGCACCGCCCCTCCAACAGATCAAGCCGTGCCGCCTGGCAATTGGAGCCTCGATCAAGGAACACCCCAACGTGGTCGGCACGGGCACCGGGCGATACACCGGCCCGCACTACTGCGTGGCACAGCCGGTAGACCCGTGGCCAGGCCGACGCGTAGGAAGGGCATCAAGGCGCGCGGACGCAGCCTGACGCCCGCGCGAGGTGGCTACGGAGGAAACGATGGGTACGCTGGCGAACCCATCGAACGTGAGCAATCAGATGTTCCTTTCCTACGCACTCGTCGAGTGGAGCGTCGTCGCATACCTAGCCGCCGACGCCTACGTCTTCGTCCACATCAAACTGGGCAGCTGGCCTCCCAGCCTCTACCACGATCGACTCAGCCACGAAGCACGCCAGGTGCCGACGAGGGCCGCCGCGCAACCGTCGTTGGTTGCGCGGCGGCCCTTTAGTCAAGGGTTTAGCGGATCGCCTCCATGACGCGCACGCCGTCGAGCACGCTCACGTAGGGCAGGGGGTCCACGTCGGTCTCCAGGACGTACTCGGTGAGCTGGTCGCGCACGACCGCGCGCAGCTCGTCGGGATTCCAAGGCTTGCCGATGTAGTAGTCCAAGCCCGCCTGGTTAACCGCACGGATCGTGTCGGACTGGTCCGCCTGGCCGGTGACCAAGACCGTGCGGGTCGCGCCGAACCGCTCGTCCTTCATGAGCTCCACGAGGAAGTCCACGCCCGACTTTCCGGGCAGACGATGGTCGGACAGGACGAGGGCCAGCTCATCCCCGTCCTCGACGATCTCGTCGATGACGGCCCACGCGTCGTCAACGTCCTCGGCGACTTCGAGCCGGATCTTGTCCCAGAACTGTTCAAGATCGCGCTCGAGCGCGTCGCGCACGTCTGCTTCGTCCTCAAGGGACAGGATTGTCAGGGTCATGATTCCTCCTCGTGTGATTGGGCGGGCAGCGAGATCCGCATGATCGTGGATCCCGGGTGAGAGTCGATCGTGAGGGTGCCCCCATGATCGGCGATGATGCTTCGGACGATGGACATGCCCATGCCCAGCCCGAATCGGACGCGCCCCGCCTTGGTGGTGAAGTGGGGCTCCATGATCTTGTCGACGATTCCCGGGGCGATGCCCGGGCCGTTGTCGTGGACGGTGACGCTCACACCCTCGGGGGTGGGGCGCACGGTGATGCGGATGCGGGCCTCGGCCTCGCCGCGCGCGGGCAGCTCAGGCACACCGCCCGCGCTCTCCGCCGTCGCAACCAGATCCGCGTTCTCATCCTCGATGGCCTCGGCAGCGTTGACGATGAGGTTCGTCCACACCTGCTGCAGCTTCGCCGGGTGCGCGCGCACGGGCGGCACGTCCTCGTAGTCGCAGTCGATGCGAATGCCGCGCACCCTGTGGGCGGTCAGGCGCAGGACGTCGTCGATGCCCTCGCGCACGTCCACGGGCTTGAGGTCCTCGGCGTCCGGGCGCGCGTATCCCTTCAGGGACTGGGTCAACTCGATGACGCGGTCGCCCGCGGCGAGCACCGAACGCAGGGATCCGCCCAGGCGCGCCCCTGCCTCGTACGCGTCGATGCCACCCGGGATCTGCGCGAGCGCACGCGCACCGTCCGCCCCCTGGACCCCCGCGCGCACGAGGCGACGCGCGAGCGTGCGGTCACCGACGACGGGCAGGAGCTCCTTCATGAGGGCGCGCTCGACCGACGTGGAGCGCGGGGGCGCGGTGAGGGCTCGGGCCATCGCCTCCCTCGACGAGGCCGTGGCCGGTGCCGCGAGCGCCGCATCCACGTCCTCGTGCAGGTGCTTGGCCGCGCGCACGAGGGCGGTCACCGGGTTGTTGAGCTCGTGGGCAATGCCGGCGCTCAGCTCACCAAGCATCGCGAAGCGCGCGCGTTCGACCAGCTCGGCGCGGGTGGCGCGCAGGTCCTCGAGCGTGGCGGCCAGGGCCTCCTTCTGGGCCTCGAGGTCCTCGGCGAGCATCGCGTTTTGCAGGTGCAGGTCCTCGGCGCGCATGAGGCGGCGCGTCAGCGAGCGGATCGCGAGCGCCGTCAGGGTCGCGCCGATCGACGGGTCCTCGGAGATGACGATCTGGAGCTGCTCGGTCGTCAGACGCACGAGCGTCGCCTCCGTCGCCGTCTCGCCCGTGAAGAACGCATTCTCCGCGCGCGCCAGCGACACGAGGCCGATGAGCGGTCCCGACGAGGCCAAATGCGCCAAGACCTCGCCCTGCGCCGAATCCCTGTGCAGCGACACCTGCCCGCCGAGCACCAGGTAGACGGCACCCACCGGCTCGCCCTGCGTCACCAGCTGTATCCCCTCGGGGACAATGAGCCGAGGCCGCTGCCCGAGCACGCGCTCAACGCCGGCGAGGAGCTCCATGACGACCTCATGCTCGTCGCGGTCCAAGCCCTCCAGGAGCGGCCCCTGCACGGCGAACGGCGGCGGGTCCGCGATCAGCGAGCGGATCTGCCTCTCCGAGTACCCACAACCGCGCAGGTAGCGCACCATCGTCGAATACGCCTGACCCGCCAGGAGTGGCACCGTCCACGGGGACTTCAACACCGAGGCGAGGGCGTCCGACTGTATGCACCGCACGAGGTCTCGGTGCTCTAAGCGATCCGTGACCACAACCCACTGCATGCGCTGCAGCGCCGGGAAGGTCCTCGCGCGGTCGATGAGCGCGTCAATGTCGTCGACCTCGGAGGTCGCCAGGCCCATGAGCACGTGATCGCCCGGCTTCAGGCTGGCCTCGTAGCCGGACAGGTCCTCGATCCCGTCAATGCGGTCCAGGCACAGGCCCGGGAAGGCGTGCGCCAGGTCCCTCGTCACGGGCGCGGCAATCGAGCGCGAATCATCGCCCACGACCAGCAGGTGAATCGGGTAGCCGGCTCGGTGCCCGCCGCTGCGCACGTCCGTGCGAGCCAGCACCGAGGCGTCCTCCGCCGCGGGCCCCCGCGTCCACCCGCGGGCCAGCCCCGGCCGGGGGCGCGCCGCCCCCAAACCGGCCATGGCCTCGTCCCCGGACACGTCACATCACCCCGATGAATCCCCAGGTCAGCGGCGCGATGAACGCCAGGAGGATGATGCCCACGACGCCCACCACGATGCCGACGATCGCCATCTCGCGGGTCGGGGTCGTGCCCGTCGAGTACGCGATCGCGTTCGGCGGGGTCGAGATCGGCAGGCACATGCCGAGCGAGCAACCCAGGGCGATGACGATGGCGATCTCGGCGGCGCTCGTGGACACCGTCGTCGCCAGGCCCATACCCATCGGGATCAAGAGGTTCGCGGACGCCGAGTGCGAAATGACGTTCGAGGTCACCCAACCCACGAGCGCCAACACGAAGATCAGGAGGACGCCGGGGATCGAAGCCCACTGGATCGAACCGAGCATCCACTTGTCGAGGCCCGTGGCAGACACGCCCGAACCCAGCGCGATACCGCCAGCAACCAGCCACAAGACCGGCCAGTCCAGGGCACGCAGGTCATCCCCGCTCATTACCTTCGTCATGAGGAGGACCACGACCGGCAGGAAGCCGACGACGTTGGCGGAAATGTGGTGCAGCGACTCCGTCATCCACAGCAGGATCGTCAGACCTGCGACCGAGTAGAAGATGATCGCGCTGCGCGACTTCTCGAAACGAGCCGATGTGTCGATGTCAAACTTCGCATCGGTGGGGATGTAGCGCCACGCGATGAACGCCCACGACAGTGCCAGGAGCACCAGCATGAGCGGGACGGCCGCGAGCATCCACTGCAGGAAGGTCACCTTGACGCCCGCGTTCTCCAGCGCGCCCAGGGCGATCGCGTTCGGGGGCGTGCCGACCGGCGTGCCCATGCCGCCGACGTTCGCGGCCACCGGGATCGACAGGGCGATACCGGTGCGCGCCTTGCCCTCGGGCAGGGCCATGATGACGGGCATCATGACGGCGAACATCGTCGCCGTGGTCGCCGTGTTCGACATGAACATACTCATGATCGCGGTGATCAGCATGACGCCCATGACCGTCAGACGCGGCTTGCCCATGAAGGGCTTGAGGAGAACAGCCGACAGCGCGCGATCCAGCTTGTACTTGGCGGCACCGTCGGCCACCATGAAGCCGCCCAGGAACAGGATGATGACCGGGTTGGCCAGCGCCCCGAAGAACTTCGTGTACGCCGGGGCACCCTCACCCACGCTCAGCAGCGCGTGGTCCGAAATGAACAGGACCTCCAAGAAAATGACGAGGACCGCGGTGCCCGCCAGGGGCACCGCCTCCGTCACCCACAGCAGAATCGCCGCCAAGAAAATACCGAACATGCGCGTACCGGCCACGTCCAGGCCGGGCAACTGCACGAACAGGCAGGTCACAATGCACGCCAGCGCCGCAACGGCGCCGAACACCTTGGCCGGGCTAATTGATTGCTTCTTCTTCGAGAAATCTGCCGGTCGCGTGGACATATT
>JAHYYD010000074.1:2370-9728 GCA_019425105.1 Actinomycetota bacterium | reverse complement strand
ACGAGCTGCGCGACCGCCTGGCCGCCGCCGGCGTCACCGTCGCGGACGGCCGCGATGGCGCCACCTGGAGCGTTGGCTGAGCTGCGGCTGAGCTGAGGCCTCGGGAGCGCGAGCTCCCGGGGCCTTGTGCGTGTCGCATTCCCGCCGGCGCAAAACCTCATCAAACGTAGCGAGCTCCCGGGGCCTTGTGCGTGTCGGCCGTCGTCTCGCAGATTCCGCGTTTGTTCTTGTGATTGGGTGCACTGCACCCGATCCGTAGGCGGTGCACCCCTTCTGATCGGGTGCAGAGGCCCATAACGGGTGCAGCGGCCCATAACGGGTGCAGTGCCTCGTAAGGGGTGTGGTGCCCCGTAACGGGTGCAGTGCCCGCCATGCTGGTGTGTTGCCGCACGCTGCTCGTTGGCGTAGTGGCGTGCGGTGTTGTCGTGCCGCTCAGTCGCCTCGCTGGAGTGGTTCCCCAGAAATGTCGCACGTAATTCCTGTGCACATATTTCAGACATTGAAATGCGGTCGTTGGAATTGCAACGTTTGTGGCCTATCTCGAAAAATGACCGTGTTAAATTACGTGCGACTTTTGGAAGGCCCTGCCACCGCGCACGGGTACTGCGAGGTCGTACTGATGACGTGAGGAATTGTCTGTAGGTGGGAGTCGTCGAGGGGGATCTAGAGGTCTGCTGTTGTTGCAGCTGACTGGAGTCGGTGAAGGGACACATACCTGTGTTGGTGAACAAAACCGCTCCCTCTGCCTGACTCCTTGTGGGGAATTTTGTGTGGAAGAACGATGTGCCCATCCTTCTGCTGTGGATTCTGTTCATTCCGATGCGAAGTTAGGAGGACCACCTTCTTCTGTCGGCTGCCTGTGAAGTGGGGGCCGACTATGCGCTCACCTTCTTCACTCAACGTCCACTTGATAAGATCCGCTATTTTCTTGTCATCTTGAGAAGTTGATGCTTCTAGCTCAGTTGCGTGCTCTAGTGTCCAGGTGACTGAATCTACTATCAGTGTTATGCGAGGAACTTGGCGTTGGATACATCGTGACGCGTAAAACGCGAGGTGCCTAATCTCCTCCCTGAAGTATTTGCCGGCGGGGCAGATGTAGGCAGACTTCCTCTTGTAGGTCTCCCAGTTGCCCCGACTGTTTGGGACGACTATGGTCTCCTGCTTTGTAATCGGTCGTCCACGCCATTGCGAATCCCAGGTTTCTTGGTAATTCTCTGTTATCCATGCACTAAATTGCGGCGAGATTAGCTTGGTAAGTTCGTTTACGCGTGACATGAGCATCGGGAGATCGTAGTCTTGGGCGTAATCGTGGTGCGCAATTCTATTGCGGAATTGCCGCACGTCATTCACAAGTGACCGAATATGTTTAGCGCTCGGTGGTCTACCCGTGCTTGGGTCTGTAAAAGCGCGGTGCAGAGCTTTTCTCCATAAGTCTTCATAGTTGACTCCTAGGATTCGAACCCAGAATCCAAACGTAAGGTTTGCGATAATCTGATCGCGCGATTCCGTTTTCTTCTCCCGCACCATGATCTCGCGTGCTGAAGCAATCGCGTCTTGTTCCTTTTGCTTTAGTTGGCACGATTTCTGTAAAAACCAAGGGATGCCTCGCGTAGCTTCGTCAAAATACTCTTTGAGTTGTTCGTCAAGCGCATTTCTCAGGAGAATTTCTGTCTGAGACAGCATGGGCAGGCATGCAGCCGCCATGCGTGTGTTCCAGGCATAGAGATCGAGAGCGAGTGAGAGGTCTCCTTCGCAGGTTTGGAGATACGGTTGGAGGCGGGGCTTGGTGATGAACGCGAGGAGGCCTTCGTTAGCTTCGTCGCTACGCTTGCTATCGCTCATCGTCCTAGTCTACCATTGCCAGTGGATGCCCCGGGGTGGCCTCTGCTTGATGCATGCTCCCGGGGCTGTGTCGTATCCGCTCGCGTCTTACAGGCAGGCGTTCTCGTTCCGC
This sequence comes from Actinomycetota bacterium, assembly GCA_019425105.1. GTDB lineage: Bacteria > Actinomycetota > Actinomycetes > Actinomycetales > Actinomycetaceae > Pauljensenia. The sequence goes on along the minus strand of JAHYYD010000074.1, from coordinate 7,774 downwards.
AGTTTTCGATGGGCGGCCTGGAGCGTCCGACGGTGAAGTGTCGCCACAGATGGGGAGGAACGCATGGAATACGTGGCGCTGCTGCGCGGCATTAATGTCGGCGGCAAGAATAAGGTCGTCATGAGCGACCTGCGCGAGCAGATTGCCGCCGAAGGCTTCGACAACGTGCGCACCTACATCAACAGCGGCAACCTCCTCTTCGAGGCCGAGGCCGAGGTCGGTGCTGGGACCAACACCCCGCGCGAGGCCGTCGCCCAGATAGTCGAGGATGTCCTGGCGCGCCGCTATGACTTTCCGATCCGGCTGGCCCTCCTGACGGCGCAGGACTACGTCGCGGAGCTGCGCAGTCTCCCCGACTGGTGGCATGGTGAGGTTGCACGCCGTGACGTGCTCTTCTTCACGCGAGGCCTGGACCGGGCCCACGTGCGTGAGCGCATCGAGGCGATGGAGCTGGGGGACGAGGCTGTGTACTTCGGCAAGCACGCCGTGTTCTGGGGAAAGTTCGATGAGAAGACCTTCCTGAAGACCGCGTACCACAAGCGCCTCCTGCGCGAGGACTTCTACCGCCAGGTGACGATCCGCTCCGGCTCGACGGTCGGGAAGATCGCGGCCATGCTGTCGCGGGGTTGACGGGCGGGGAGTCCTTGGCGACGGCGCAGGTGGGGAACTAGACTGAATCGGGAGAACACTGACGTAGGCCGTTCGCCGGAAGGAATACGGATGACAACCGCTGCCCCGACACTGTGTGTTTTTACCCCGACATACAACCGCGCGTACATTTTGCCTGCGCTGTATGAGTCGCTGCTGGCTCAGACGTCGACGGATTTCCAATGGATGATCGTGGATGATGGATCCACTGACGACACGGAGTCTCTCGTCCAAGGCTGGATTGCTGAGGGGCGTCTGTCGATCGACTATGTCAAGCAGGAGAACGGCGGGAAGCCTCGCGCAACCAACACGGGTGTCGCCCGCTGTCGCAGCGAGCTGTTCTTCGTCGTGGATTCAGACGACCACCTCGTGCCGACCGCGGTGGAGCATGTTCTCACGCGTTGGGAAGAGATCCGAGGCGATGACTCCTTCGCCGGAATCGTTGCCCTGCGCGGCACCGATGAGCACACCCCCATGGGCACGTGGATGCCCGACGGGGTGCGTGCGGTGACGCTGTGGGACCTGCACGAGAAGATGGGTTTCCGTGGCGATACGTCGCTGATTCACCGCACCGAGATCCTGCGTCGCTACCCCTTTGAGGTGGCTCCCGGTGAGAAGTTCGTCGCGGAATCCTCCGTGTGGTTCCTCATCGACGAGAGCTACAACATGCTGACGGATAACGAGATCCTCACGATTTGCCACTATCTGCCCGACGGTCTGACGCAGAATTTTGCGTCCAATGCCAAGAGGAATCCGATCGGCTATTGGAAGCACAAGCGTTACTGCGCGGCGCGTTCCACCACGCTGAAGTCGCGTGCCCGCGAGACGAGCCTGTTCCTCGTCGGATGTATGCTCGCCCATCAGAAGGGGGCTATTTCCATGGCGCCGAGCAAGGCGCTCGCAGTTGTCTGCTACCCGGTTGCGCTCGTCGCCCGCTATACGATGTTCCGTTGAGGGAGCCCTATGGAAAAGCCGCAGGACACCGCCAAAGAGGGGGCCTCCGTGGGCGAGGCCGTGGCACCCGACGAGGCCGTGGCACCCGACGTGGAGAGTGCTCAGGCACCTGAGAAGCTCTCGCTGAAGGCCAACATGATGTGGAGCTCCGTGGGCTCCTTGACGCGCCTGGGCTGCAACTACCTCGTCTCGTCGGTGTTGGTGGTACGCCTCGCGACTGGCTTTGATGCTGCGGGCATGCTCGCGCTCGCCATGGCGATAGCGAACCTCGTGAACCCGATTGCTGACTTCCGCCTGCGCACGGTCCAGGTGACGGATGTGACGGGGGAGCGCACCTCGCGTGAATACGTTGGGCTGCGTTCGGTGCTGTCTATTGCGGCCTTCCTGGTCGGTGTCGTCTATTCCGTCGTGACGACGTCCTATGATGCGTTGCCTGTTATTTCGTTGTATCTCGTGTACTCGCTGGCGACGAATTTCATTGAGGTTTTCCACGCGATTGACCAGAGGCACCTGCGCCTTGATTTTGCTGGAAAATCCTACGTGATGCAGGGTATTGGTACGCTCGTTGCTTTCACAGTGGGCCTGTGGTTTTTTGATTCTTTGCTCGTCGCTGTGGGTCTCATGACGGCGGTCGTCATCCTGGTCGGTGCTCTGTATGACGCGCCTCGTGCGTCCATGTTTGAGCCAATTCGTCCGCGGGTGCGTTTCGGGCGTGGGGTGAAGACGCTCGTTTCGTTGGCGCCACTCGTCGTTGCACAGATCGCTGCGACGTCGGTCTTGACTGTCCCGCGCCAGATGCTTTCTGCGAGCGATGGTGCTGAGGCTTTGGGCGTGTATCAGGCTGTCGCGTCTCTCGCTGTCATCGTGCAGATGGGTGCCACCTACGTCTACAGTCCGCTGATGGGCGTGTTCGCTGAGCGTTTCCATACGAACAAGCGCTCGGCGCTCACGCTGTTGTGGAAGACGATCGGCGCGATCGTTGCCATTGCTGCCGTCGCCGCACTGGGGTTGGAGATTGTTGGTGAGCCGGTCTTGACGCTCCTGTTCGGAGAGAAGATCAGGGGTAATACTTTCCTGCTCCAGCCCGCAGTTTTGTGCACGGTGATCACGGCTTTCGGCTGGTTCTTTAATGACTTGCTGCTGTCTGTGCGTGATTATGTGGCGAGTTTTGTCGGCAATGTTGTCGCCTGCGTCGTTGCTCTCGTGCTGGCTCGCCCGTTCGTGAATTGGTTCGGTATGAACGGTGTCTCGTGGGTGGGTATTGCCGGCTACGCGTCGGGTGTTCTCGTTTTGGCGATTTTCCTGGCCGTCGACTATCGCCGACTGACAGATGCTCCCGTTGATTGTGTCGAGGAGGGCGGGGAGGCTCCGCAAGGGGAGTGACCGTTGCGGGCGGCGTGATTTTGGCCCCCGCGCGTGCCCCTGCGGCACCGGCGCGGCCTAAAACCCGTACGCTTGTGTCAGTTCACGAGAAAACGAGGAGACACTATGGCCTCACACAGCGGGCGCCCCGGCGCCATCCGTAAGAAGGGCACCAAGAAGGGCGCGCAGGTCGGCACCGGCGGGCACTCGCGCCGCCGCCTCGAAGGTAAGGGCCCGACCCCCAAGGCCGAGGATCGCACCTACCATCCGGCCCACAAGCGCAAGGTGAAGCGCGAGGCCCGCGAGGCCCAGGAGGCCGCGATCGCTCGCGCTCGTGCCAAGTCGTCGATTCGCATCAAGCCGGGTCACGAGCTGATCGCCGGCCGCAACCCGGTCGCCGAGGCCGCCCGCGCCTCGGTCCCGATCGAGCGCGTCTTTATCCTCGACAACGTGAAGGATGACCGCGTGGAGGAGGTCGTACGCCTCGCCTCGGCCATGGGTGCCCCCGTGTACGAGGTCACCCGCCGCGATCTGGATGTCGCGACCGATGGCGCCGTCCACCAGGGCGTCGCCATTGAGGTGCGCGGCTACGAGTACGCCGACGCCTCGGATCTGATCGCGGGTTCCATGCAGCAGCTGGGCCACCCCCTCCTCGTCGCCCTCGATCAGGTGACGGACCCGCACAACCTGGGCGCGGTCCTGCGTAGTGCCGGCGCGTTCGGTGCGGACGGCGTCATCATCCCCGAGCGTCGCAGTGCGGGCGTCAACACGACCGCGTGGAAGGTGTCGGCCGGTGCGGCCGCCCGCGTGCCCGTGGCTCGCGCGACGAACCTCGTGCGTGCTCTCGAGGAGGCCAAGGCGGCCGGTTACTTCGTGGTCGGCCTGGATGGCGGCGGGGACGCGCCTCTGCGCGGCCTGTCGCTGGCGGACGGCCCCCTCGTGGTCGTGACCGGCGCCGAGGGCGCGGGCCTGTCCCGCCTCGTGCGCGAGACCTGCGATCAGATCGTGTCGATCCCGATCGCGTCGACCGTCGAGTCCCTCAACGCGGCCGTCGCCACGGGCATCGCCCTGTACGAGGTCGCCTCCCTGCGCGCGCAGGGCTGAGCTTTTCGGACTGCTTGTTGTGTCGCCGCGGGTGCTTGAAGCGCCCGCGGCGATATTCTTGTGCGATCAACGGGGTGTGCGTCTATGCTCGCGCGCTCGCGCGGGGAAATCCTGCCGTCAGCCTCGACTCACGGTACGGGCCGGTGGACGACTCAACACTGCGCCAGGCCGCGCGCCTCAGTTTCCCGAGAATCGAATAGGGCGCCGACCGTGTGTTCCTTTTTGGCGGCGCGCCGCATTGTGAGGATGCCTTCGATCGTGAAGAGGTGGTCTTTCGGCAGGTCTGCGCCGTGGAAGAATCGTGGGGCTTCCAGGAGGAGGCCTTGGTGCTGTAGTGCGCCAGCGAGTTCGCGAAAAGACATGTCCATGAACGCGTCTGTGCCCCAGCGGTCATCGTGCAGGATGCGAGCCTCGCAGCACCAGAGTTCGGACGCTGGGCGTCCCCCGACAGAGCAGGATCGTGCGGCGACGAGGATCTCGGTCCTCTCCTGACTGGTGCGTTTGAGTGGCGTGGGTGTCGCGGAGGGGACGAGATTAATGCCGGGAATAGCGTCGAGGAGAGGCCTGATCGCCAGGCTGCGCAGGTCGCTGCCTATGATGATCTCCGCGCCGACCCACCCGTGCTGGGCGAGCTGCTCGCGCATGCCGTTCGTCTCTCCCCAGGCACCTTTGGACACCCAGTAGTTGACAGTATGTGTGACCGCCTGATTCGGGTCGGCCGCGATGAGCGCGTAGAAGTACCTGCGGCGGTTGAAAATCCGGCGCGGTGAGAAACCAGGGGTCATGACCGCTCCTTCGACGGGAGGAACTTGGTGACGGGATCGAGGAAGCTGCCCCGCATCTGGGCAATGTTGGCGGGGGAGAGGGGGTGATCCTCGGGCAGTTCCTCACCGTCGACGAGGCGCGGGGGAGCCAGGAGGATGCCCTGCTGGTGCAGGGCCGTGTGCAGGTACTCGAAGACGCGGGCGAAGGGATCTTTGCCGGGGCGGGCACGCTGAATCGTCGTGTCCCAAGGGAAACACCACAGCTCGGTTGACGGCTGCTCGGTATTGGGCATAGGGCGCGCCGCGATGATGATCGTTGTCTTGTTGAGGTGACGCAGCTGCGCGCGCACGGCCTTCGACCCCAGGTAGACGGCGAGGCCTCCCAGCAGCAAGCTGGGAGGAATATCTGAGAGATCATCAGGAAAATGGCGGTGACGGAACCGCTTTCGGTTCTCGACCTGCCCGGGCATGACCGTGACCTCGGTGCCCGACCAGCCGATGTCCGCGAAACGCTTGCACATGGTGGTCGACTCGCGCTTGATGCCGACAGCACGCCAAAACGCCACGCAGCG
>JAHYYD010000074.1:0-2270 GCA_019425105.1 Actinomycetota bacterium | reverse complement strand
GGAACCGTCATCGTTGGCATCGTCATCCTCATCGGAGTGATCGGCGCGGTCGTGCAGATTTGGCCGTCCGCACCCGTCGTTGGGGGTGCGATCCTCGTGTGGTCGTGGATGACCGGCACGCGCGCCGCGTGGATCATCTTCGCTATCGCGGCGGTTGTCCTGATCCTTGGAACGGTCCTGAAATACGTGATTCCCGCCCGTGGCATGAACAAGGCGGGGATCCCTCAATCCACGCTCGTGTGGGGCGCCGTCGGCGGCGTCGTCGGCTGGTTCATCGGCCTGCCCTCGGCCTCGTCCTGGGCATGATCGCCGCGATCTTCGTCGTCGAATACCTGCGCAGCAAGGACACGGCGACCGCCTGGAAAGCGACGGTTCAGGCCCTCAAGGCCTTCGGCTGGACGATCGCCATCGAGCTGATCGCCGCCCTCACGTGCGCCACCGCGTGGGGCGTCGGCGTCGCCCTGGTCGCCGCCGGAAACTGACGCGACCAGCCGGTGCCCCGGCCTCGTCGTTCCTCCGGTAGGATAGATCTGTTGCGCGCGCCCGCGTAACAGACCCAACTAAACGGAGATTCTCATGCCCGCCGTCATCGTTCTCGGCGCCCAGTGGGGCGACGAAGGCAAAGGCAAGGCCACTGACCAGCTCGGCCAGCACACCGACCTCGTCGTGAAGTTCAACGGAGGAAACAACGCCGGACACACCGTCGTTATTGACGGCGAAAAGTACGCGCTGCACCTCCTGCCCGCCGGAATCCTCTCCGAAGGCGTCACCCCCATCATCGGCAACGGCGTCGTTGTCGACCTGGACGTGCTCTTCGAGGAGCTCGCGGAAATCACCGCGCGCGGCGTCGACTGCTCGCGCCTGCGCATCTCCTCCAACGCGCACATCATCCCGCCCTACAACCGCCTCATGGACCAGGCGAACGAGCGTGCGCGCGGCAACAATCTCATCGGCACGACCGGACGAGGCATCGGCCCCACCTACGCCGACAAGATGAACCGTATCGGCCTGCGCATTCAGGACCTCTTCCACCCCGAGGAGCTGCGCGCCAAGGTCGAGGCCGCCCTGGCCCCCAAGAACACCATTTTCGAGGCCGTGGACCTGCAGGTGCTCGACCCCGCCGAGGTGTCCGACCACCTGCTGTCCTTCGCGGACCGCATCAAGCCGATGATGTGCGACGTGTCCCTCGTCGTCAACGACGCGCTGGACCGCGGCGAGACCGTCCTTTTTGAGGGCGGCCAGGCGACCATGCTCGACATCGACCACGGCACCTACCCCTTCGTGACCTCCTCGAACCCGACCGCGGGCGGCGCGCTCACCGGCTCCGGCGTGGGCCCGACCCGCATCGACCGCGTCGTCGGTGTCGCCAAGGCATACACGACCCGCGTCGGCGAAGGCCCGTTCCCCACGGAGCTGGACGACGAGGTCGGCGAGGCCCTGCGCACCAAGGGCGGCGAGTTCGGCGTGACCACGGGTCGCCCGCGCCGCACCGGCTGGTTCGACGCCGTCGTCATGCGCTATTCGACGCGCATTAACGGCCTGACCGACATCTGCCTGACCAAGCTCGACGTGCTCTCCGGCTACGAGACGATCCCCGTGTGCGTGGCCTACGAGGTCGACGGCGTCCTCACCGACGAAATGCCCCTCGACCAGGCGGGCTTCGCGGCCGCCGTGCCCGTGTACGAGGAGCTGCCCGGCTGGAGCGAGGACATCTCGCAGTGCCGTTCCTTCGAGGAGCTGCCACGCGCCGCCCAGGACTACATCAAGCGCCTGGAAGAGCTGTCGCGCTGCCGCATCCAGTCCATCGGCGTGGGTCCGGGCCGCGAGGCCACGATCGTGCGCTACCCGCTGATGTGACGCTTCGCTACAGACGCGAGTGGGGGCCGGTGCTGCGACGCAGCACCGGCCCCCACTTGTTTCGCGCGCCACCGTCGGCGCTCAGAGACGACGAAGCACGCCGAACCGAATGCGCCTGTCGGCGCGAAGGCCGCTCGTAGCGGCAGAGTTTGGAGCCCGGGGCATACCGGTCCGGCGTGCCCCTAAACTTTACGGCGGCCCCTGCCCGCGCGCATCCCGTGGTGGCGTGCATCAACCCACACGCGGCATCCGCCACATCGCGCGTGCCGTCACCGTCGCCCCGTCACCATTGCCGAGGCCGTGGCTGGCCCATGCGGAGCGGCACCCCGGCCCCGCGCGCGCGAGAGCCGACCCGCGCGGGCTGCCCCTGCCTCGTCGGGCGCGCACATGTGGGACCATGGAAGCGTGATGAC
>JAHYYD010000073.1:2958-9780 GCA_019425105.1 Actinomycetota bacterium | reverse complement strand
CGAGCCCCGACTTGGACAGGATGTCCGACGCGTAAATACCAGCGGGACCAGCGCCAATAACGGCGACGTTGAGCGGTGCCAACCGAATTCTCCTTCTATGACCGCGCGCGAGTGCGCGCACCTGGGGTCTCAGTCTAGCGCCCCGATGCCAAGGGCAACCTTAGCTGAGACCCCTCACACACCTCAAGGCACGTCGCACACACGACGAGGCCGGGGCCTCTCCCCCATGTACGAGGCCGGACCCCCACGCATGAGGCCGGGGCGTCTCCCCCACGTATCAGGCCGGGGTGCCTCCCCCACGTACGAGGCCTCAGCATGTTCGGTTCAGAGGCGACCTCTGCGCCGCCCTCCCAAAAGTCGCATGCAATTCGACTGACCGAACTTTTCTCACCACCCAGAAACGTTGGAATTGCAACGACACTATTTCAAAACATAAAAGGTTGACAGGGAAATTGCATGCAACATTGTTGAGGAACCATGACGAGGCCCCTACAAGATCCGGCCACGACCAGGACAGGTCGAGAAACATGCGAACGCGAAACCGCCGCCTGGGTCCACTGGTACAACACCCGCCGCCCCCTCTCCCTGGGCGGCATCACACCACAACAAGCAGAAAATCAACACACAACAACACGAAAGGAAGCGGCCTCAACAAGCCTCCACAAAACCCGGGACTTGACACACCCGCTAAGGGGCATTGCACCCGTTACGTGGCGCTGCACCCGTTACGTGGCGCTGCACCCGTTACGTGGCGCTGCACCCGTTACGTGGCGCTGCACCCGAACAGAAGGGGTGCAATGCCTACGGATCGGGTGCACGACCCCCGTCACAAGCTCACATGCGGACCTGCCCGAAAGGACGTCCACGTACCCGACAGGCTTGGCTGGGCCCGGCGGCGCAGTCCAATCAGCTGGCTGGACCCCGGGGCGGCAGGGCCTGACCGGCCTTCGAGACAACGAGCCGAGCGGGCGGCTCGCGACGCTCGCACGGCATAAGGCCCGGGCCCGGTGCGCGCGACGAGGCCGGGGCCAGTCGCGCTCTCGTGCGCAGCCGACCCCGGCCTCGTGAACGTTTATCAGACCAGGCGATCCACCATCAGGTTCGCGAACGCCTCCAGCGCGGTCTTCGCCTCGCCCTTGGGCAGCGGTGCCAGCGCGGCGACCGCCTCATCGGCCCAGGTGCGCGCCAGCTGACGCGTCTCCTCGAGCACGTCGTGACCGCGCAGCTGCCCGACCACCGACGCCAGGGCCTCGTCCGACGACAGGTCCCCCGTCAGCTCGCGCAGGATGCGCGCGCCGGCCTCGTCGATCGTTCCGGCCGCCTCGCGGCGACGCAGCAGAAGAACGGGCAGAGTGTCCACGCCCTCGCGCAGATCCGTGCCGGGCGTCTTACCCGACTGCTCGCCCGAAGACGCCAGATCCAGCACGTCGTCGGCGATCTGGAAGGCGACGCCCACCTTCTCACCGAAGTCGCTCACAACGTCGGCCACCAGCTGGCCGGCACCCGACAGCAGCGCGCCGAAGGACGCGGCGGTCGACACGAGCGAACCCGTCTTATCCGCCAGGACCTGAATGTAGAAGTCAACGCGATCCGCGCCGTCCGCCGGACCGAAAGTCTCGTTCAGCTGGCCCTCACACAGGCGCTCGAAGGTGCGCGCGTGGTGAGCCACCATCTCCGGACCCAGCGACGCCACAAGCAGCGACGCGCGGGCGAACAGGATGTCGCCGGCCAGGATCGCGCGGTTGTTCCCCCACAGGTGCTGCGCCGAGGGCACGCCGCGACGGGTGGGAGCCGAGTCCATGACGTCGTCGTGATAGAGGGACGCCAGATGCGTCAGCTCGACGGCCGTCGCAGCGGTGATGACCTGGTCGTCCAACGCGCGCTCGGGATCGCCCAGCTGCGCGCACACGAGGGTCAGCAGCGGACGCATCCGCTTGCCGCCCGCGACCGCGAGGTGGTGCGTCAGCTCATCCGTCAGATCACGGGAGGACGACACGGCGTCGAGGAGACGACGCTCGACGACCTCGAGCCCCGGGGTAATACGGGACTCGAGGTCGGGAACATGAAGATCGGGTGTTTGAGCACTCACGGGATCAGTATGACGATCTTTTCCAGCAGACTCAACACGGGACCGGGGAAGACGCCCAGCGCGATCGTTCCGAGCGCGCACACGATGATCGCCAGAGCGGACAGGCCCTCCGACTTGACCACGACGGAGTCCTCACCGGGTTCGGTGAAGAACATCAGGCGCACGAGGCGGAAGTAGTAGAACGCGGTGATCGCCGAGGCCACGAGGCCCACGATCGCGAGCCAGCCGATGCCGCCCTTGATCGCGTCGGAGAAAATCACGAACTTACCAACGAAACCGCCGGTCAGCGGGATGCCCGCGAACGAGAGCAGGAAGACCAGCATCGCACCCGCAATCCACGGGTTGGTGCGGCCAATGCCCGCCCACTTGCGCAGGCTCGTCGCCTCGCCCAGGACATTGCCATCCGCGTCGCGGCCGCGCACCAGCGAGACCACCGCGAAGGCGCCGACCGTCGCCAGGCCGTAGCCGAGCGTGTAGAACAACACATGGCCCGTGCCGCCCTTCTGGATCGCGAGGATACCCATCAGGATGAAGCCCGCGTGAGCGATCGACGAGTAGGCCAGCATGCGCTTGACGTCGTCCTGCACGAGGCCGGCGAAGGTACCGACGACGATCGTAAGGACCGCGATCGCCGCGAAGACGTACAGGTAGTCCCACTGCAGGTAGGCGGCGACAGCCTGGTAGAAGCGGGCCATCGCTGCGAAAGCAGCGATCTTCACGGCGGCGGCCATGAAGCCCGTCACCGGGGTCGGGGCACCCGTGTAGACGTCGGGGGTCCACGCGTGGAAGGGCGCGGCACCCACCTTGAACAGCAGGCCAACCATCACGCAGAACACGCCGACGAGGACCATCCAGTCCATGTTCGTGTTCATCGAGATGGCCTGGCCCAGCGCCGAGATGCGCAGCGAGTTGGAGAAACCGAAGAGGAACGCCGAGCCCATCAGCATGAAGCCCGAGGAGAAAGCACCCAGCACGAAGTACTTGAGGGCCGCCTCGTAGGACAGCTGACGGCGACGACGCGCGGTCGCAGCCATGATGTACAGGGGCAGCGACATGACCTCAAGGGCCACGAAGAGCGTCACGAAGTTGTCCGCCGCGGGGAAGATCATCATGCCGCCCAGCGAGAACAGGGTCAGCGGGAACATCTCGGAGCGCTGGTAGCCCTTACGCTCCGACAGCTCCTCGGCAGCCGAGTCCGGGCGATCCGAGGGCTGACCGGCGAACGCGCCGTCGCCGACAGTCGTGCGGTCGGCCATCACCAGGACGGCGAGGAAGCCGATGATCCCGAGCACCGACTGGGCGCCGATCGTCAGCGGGTCCTCGATGTACTCCCCCAACGAGGCCGGGGCGGCCACGACGGGAGCCCAACGCAGCGCGAGCATGACGCAGGCGCCGGCGGTGGCCAGGATCGACAGGCCAATCACGATGGGGCGGCGGGCCTTGGCCGGGGCGAAGGCCTCGACGAGGATGCTGAGGACCGCGCCGCCCAGCACGATGAGGATCGGCGCGAGGCTCAGCCACGGAACCTCGGGGGCCTGGAAGTTAGCCATGGGTAGAACGTTCACTGTGCGCTCCCTTCAACGGCGGCCGGGACCTGCGAGTTGGCCAGGTCGAGGTCTGAAGCAACCGGGGTCAGGGCGCTCACGAGGGGCGCCGACCAAATACCAAGGATGAGCATCGCAGCCACGAGCGGCACCATGACGCCGCGCTCGCGCATCCCCAGGTCCGCCAGGTCCTCCTTGCCCTTGCCGGGCGCGCCGGTGAAGACGCGCTGGTAGGGCATGAGCACGTACATGGCGGCGATGACGACGCCGAGGACCGCGAAGAGCGCCAGCGCGCTGTTCACCGACCAGGTGCCCATGAGCACGAGGTACTCGGGGACGAAGCCCGACAGGCCGGGCAGCGCGATGGACGCGAGGCCGCTCAGGAGCCACAGGCCCGCGAGCACCGGGGTCACGCGCTGCATGCCCACGTACTCGCGCATGTCCTGCGTGCCACCGCGGCGCGACAGCCAGCCGGACAGCAGGAACATCGCGGCGATCGACACACCGTGAGCGACCATGTAGAACATAGCGCCAACGAGTGCGATCTGCGAGCCGATGAAGATGCCCAGGACCATGAAGCCGAAGTGCGACACCGAAGTGTAGGACACGAGGCGCATGATGTCGTTCTGGCCGTTCGCCGCAAGGCCACCCCACAGGATGGAGATGACGGCGAGGATGCACATGACCCACTTCGCGGACACGGCCGCGCCGGGCGTGAGCTGCAGGCACAGGGTGATCATGCCGAAGGTGCCGATCTTGTCCAGGACGCCGACCAGCAGCACCGAGGTGCCCGGGCGGGCGACGGCAGCCGTGTCGGGCAGCCACGTGTGCACCGGGACCATGGGGGCCTTGATCGCGAACGCAACCATGAAGGTCACGAAGATGATCATCTGGATGACGAGCGGGGCGCTCGGCAGGATCTGGGCGAGCGTATCGATGCGGAAGAACGTCGACACGTCCTGCGTCACCTGCGAACCCTTTGCCCACAGGTAGAGGATGCCACCGAGCATCACCAGTCCGCCGAACAGCGAGTACAGCAGGAACTTCATGGCGGCCTTGTGGCGGGCCGCTTCGTCACCGACGCCGTAGCGTCCGATCATGAGGTAGAGCGGCACGAGCATCGCCTCGAAGGCGAAGTAGAAGACCGTCAGGTCGTAGGCCGCGAAGATGACGACCATGAACGACTCGAGGGCCAGGACCAGCGCCGGGTAGGCGCCGCGGTCCGCAGCCTCGTCCTCATTCCAGCCCGCGATGAGCACGAGCGGGACGAGACCGAGCGCCAGCAGGACCATCACGAGGCCCAGCGAGGTGACGCCGAGCGACCAGGTGATGCCGATCTGGGGGATCCACAGGTGGGACTCGTACACCTGGTACGAGGCCGGGGCGGACCAGTCGAAGGCGGAGGCGGCGACGTACACACCGAGCGCGAGCTCGACGAGTGCGATCACCAGGGCGATGACGCGCCCGGCGGCGCGCCTCAGGGGCGGGACGAAGCCGAGGAGGGCCGCGCCCGCAGCCGGAACGGCCACGAGGACGGACAGCCACGGGAAGTTAGCAGCAATCATTGCACTTTCCATTGTCGTGTACCCCTTACAGCCTGAATCCGAGGACGATGGCCAGGGCGAGGATGACGCCACCCAGGATGTAGGCGGCGTACGTGCGCACGAGGCCGTTCTGGGTGATGCCGACGATGCGTCCGAGCAGCTGCGAGCCGGTGCCGAGGCCGTTCAGCGCACCGTCGATGGCGCTCGCATCGCCGACGGTCGCGACGGTGACGAGGCCCTTGGCGGGCATCATGAACAGGGTCTCGTTGACGGCGTCCTGGTAGAGGTCGCGGCGCGCGGCCTCGGTCAGGGCGTTGCCTGCGGGGACGGAGGTGGGAACCTCGTCGCGACCGTACTTCATCCATGCGATAACAGCGCCGAGGATGACGAGGGCGAGGGTGGCTCCCTGAATGACGTACTCGTTGAGGACGGGCTCGCCGTGCATGACGTGGCCGATCGAGGGGACCAGCCAGTTGGTGAAGGTGTTCCCCACGGACAGGGCGCCGCCGAGGACGACCGCGCCGATGGCGAGGATGATCATGGGGATCGTCATGAGCGGGCCGGACTCGTGCGGGTGCACGGGCGCGCCCTCGGCCTCGGTGGTCCAGCGGGCCTTGCCGTGGAACGTCATGAAGAAGAGGCGAGACATGTAGAACGCGGTGATGCCCGCGCCGATCAGTGCGACGGGGCCGTAGACCCAGCCGGCCCACAGAGCGGTGTTGCCTCCGAAGCTGTCGGCACTGAAGGCGGCCTCGATGATCTTGTCCTTCGACCAGTAGCCGGAGAACGGCGGAACGCCGAGGATGGCGAGCCAGCCCATCATGAACGTCAGCCACGTGACCTTCATGGCGCCGCGCAGGGCGCCGAAGCGACGCATGTTCACCTGATCGCCCATGCCGTGCATGACGGAACCGGCACCGAGGAACATGAGGGCCTTGAAGAAGCCGTGGGTGAAGAGGTGGAAGATCGCGAACGCCCAGCCGATGGGGCCCAGGCCCGCGCCCAGCATCATGTAGCCGATCTGGCTCATGGTGGAGGCCGCGAGGACCTTCTTCATGTCGTCCTTCGCGCAACCGACGATCGCACCGAAGAGGAGCGTGATCGCGCCGATGATGGCGACGGCGGTCGCCGCGATGGGGGCAGCCATGAAGACGTCGCCGGAACGGATGATCAGGTAGACGCCGGCGGTGACCATCGTTGCCGCGTGAATGAGCGCGGAGACGGGGGTCGGACCAGCCATAGCGTCACCCAGCCACGCCTGCAGCGGGAACTGCGCGGACTTACCGCAGGCGGCCACCAGCAGGAAGATACCAATGACGGTCGCGGACGCCGCGGGGATGGAAGCAACCTGGGAGGAGACCACGGAGAAGGACACCGAGTGGAACGAGGCGACCATCGCCATCATGGCGATCAGCATGCCCATGTCGCCGACACGGTTCATGATGAACGCCTTCTTGGCGGCCACCGCGTTCGCGGGGACGTGGTTCCAGAAGCCGATCAGCAGGTAGGACGCCAGGCCCACGCCTTCCCAGCCGGCGAAGAGGCCGGCGTAGGAGTCCGCGAGGACCAGGGTCAGCATCGCCGCGATGAAGAAGTTCAGGTAGGCGAAGAAACGGCGGCGGGCCTCGTCGTGCTCCATGTAGGC
>JAHYYD010000073.1:0-2858 GCA_019425105.1 Actinomycetota bacterium | reverse complement strand
CAGGAGCAGGCCCGCGCTGGCCAGCGGGATGAGGATGAGCAGCCACGCGTAGGCGGCGGCTCCGGTGGCGGCGACCGTTTCGGGGACGCCGGTAGCCTGTGTGGAAATGAAGGTGGTCATGAGTTACGTCCTCCCTCAGTTCTTCAGCAGGTTGAGATCGTCCATGCTCGTGGTCGAGCGGGAACGATAGATGGACACGATGATCGACAGGCCGACGACGACTTCGGCGGCCGCGACGACCATGACGAAGAACGCCATGATCTCGCCGTCAACGTTGGAGTTAATGCGCGCAAACGTCACGAGGACGAGGTTCGCGGCGTTGAGCATCATTTCGACGCCCATGAGCGCGATGACCGCGCTGCGGCGCACGAGGACCGTGGTCGCACCGATGGCGAACAGCACACCCGCAAGGATGAGGTACCAGGCGAGGCTCACTTGCTCTCCTCCTTCTTCTCAATGGGGGTGGTGGTGCGCGCCTTACGGGCCCGAGGCTGGGCCAGACCGGTGGGCGCGGCGGCGCCGGGCATCCCGAAGGAGCCGGAGCGCGGGACGTCGGGCGTGCGCCCGATGGTGTAGGGCGACTCGTCGAGCGCGTCAGTCGTACCCGTCTCGGTGCGAGCGAGCGCGAGCTGCTCGGAGACCTCGGGGGCGACCTCGCCGATCGTGCGCGTCAGGCCGCGCACGCGCAGGACGCGGGGCACCGACTCTTCGAGGGGACTCAGGGTCTCACCCGAGATGGCGGGCACATCGGCCGCATTCGACTGGGCGTAGACACCGGGCGCGGGCAGCTGGCCGATGCGAGAGCCCTTCTCGGCAAACGCACGCATCTTGTTGCGCGCCGTCTCGAACTGATCGGCCTTGGGGGCCAGGCGATCCGAGTGGGTCAGCAGCATCGCGCCGACGGCGGCCGTGATCAGCAGGCCGCCGGCGAGCTCCATGCTCAGCCAGTGCTCCTGGAACAGCGTGATCGCCAGGTCGGTGATCGGCTGGTTGGAGTAGGGGTCAACCTCGTCGGCTTTGTGCGGCGTGGGAACGGACTTCAGGATCGCGGTCGCAACGATAACGATCAGTCCGAGGCCACCGAGCACGGCCGAGACGATTGCGCCACGGCTCTGGCGGGCGTAGTCGTCGGAGGTGCCGATGCCGATCAGCATGATGACGAAGAGGAAGAGCATCATGATCGCGCCGGTGTACACGACGATCTGTGCGACGCCCAGGAAGGGCGCGCTATTCGCGATGTACAGGACGGCCAGGCCGAGCATGACGCCGACCATGCAGATGACCGAGTGTGCGGCCTTCTTAAAGAAGAGGACACCCAGAGCGCAGGCGACCATGACGATGGCCGTGCATGCGAAGAGGATGATCTCCCCCGTTGACCCCATCATGGGCCAACCGTTGGACAGGTTCATCAGTGTGCCTCCTCGGCGACTCGTACCGTCTTGAGGGAGGGGTCGTCGGGGCGGCGGCTCGCGACCCAGTCGACCTGGGCGGCGGTGGGGCCGGTGACTTCCCCGCGGTAGTAGTCGATGTCGTTCTTACCCTCGACCATGGGGTGGGGCGCTGCGAGCATGCCATCGGAGAGCGGGACCAGGAGGTCTTCCTTCTCGTAGATGTCGTCCTCGCGGGTGTACTTGGCGATTTCGAAGTCGTTCGTCATCGTCAGGGCGCGCGTGGGGCACGCCTCGATGCACATGCCGCAGAAGATGCAGCGCAGGTAGTTGATCTGGTAGACGCGGCCGTAGCGCTCACCCGCCGAGTACTGCTCTTCGGGCGTGTTGGATGCGGCCTCGACGAAGATCGCGTCAGCGGGGCACGCCCAGGCGCACAGCTCGCAGCCGACGCACTTTTCCAGGCCGTCGGCGTAGCGGTTGAGCTGGTGGCGTCCGTGGAAGCGAGGCATGACGCGCGCGGGTTCGCGCGGGTACTGCTCGGTGACGGTGGGCCGGAAGAAGGAAGCCATGGTGACTCCGTAGCCGGCCATAGGCGCGACGAACTGGGCGAACGCACCCTTGGGGTCATGCTCGAAGAGCATTTCCTCGTCGGTGGTCTTCTCACTCATCGGTGGACTCCTTCGGGCTGTCGATTGCCGAGGCCGGGGCCAGTTCGCCCTCAATGGTGGCGAGGCCGCGCGGCGAGGCAACGGGGGTCTGTCCGGGCAGCGGCGGGACGGGGAAGCCGTCCTCGAAGCCCGTGTATTCGCGCTCGGATGCGGGGATTTCCTCGGGCTCGGGCTTGTCGGTCAGCCAGATGATGCCCAGGGCGATCACGAAGATGACGCCCACGCCTCCGAAGAGGATGTGGTTGGGCAGCGCCACGAACTGGGTGATGCCGCGCACGAGGGCGACGAGCACGAGCCAGCCCAGGGCGATGGGCATGAGGCGCTTCCAGCCGAGGTTCATGAACTGGTCGTAGCGGAAGCGCAGCAGCGTGGCGCGCGTCCAGATCAGCAGGAACATGAAGAACCAGATCTTCAGGAAGAACCACAGCAGGCCCCACCAGCCGGAGTTGAGGAACTCGACGTGGGACAGCGGCCACGGGGCGTGCCAGCCGCCGAAGAACATCGTGGTGGCCACGGCCGAGACGTTGAGCATGTTGACGTACTCGGACAGGTAGTACCAGCCGAACTTCATCGACGAGTACTCGGTCATGTGGCCGGCGACGATCTCACCCTCGGCCTCGGGGAGGTCGAAGGGAAGACGGTTGACTTCACCGGTGGCGCTGATGCAGTAGATGACGAACGCGGGGAACAGGGTGAATGCCCACCAGAACTGTCCCTGAGCGGCCACGATCTGCGAGGTGGACATGGAGCCCGACATGAGGAACACGCTCACGAGGGACAGGCCCATGGCCAGTTCGTA
>JAHYYD010000072.1 GCA_019425105.1 Actinomycetota bacterium | reverse complement strand
GCCAACGGAATCATGACAATGAGACAAGTCCTCGGCAGTTTCGAGGCGCGATTCCGGTTACGAATACGAGAAGAGATGAGCTCCAACGTGGTCTACGCGATCGTCAAGGCTGGCGGCCGGCAGGAAAAGGTGTCCGTCGGTGACGTCGTCGTCGTCGACAAGCTGGCAGAAGAAATCGGTTCGAGCATTGAGCTCCAGCCGCTGATGCTGGTGGATGGCGACGCCATCACCGTTGACGCAGCCAAGCTGGGCAAGGTTTCCGTCAAGGCTGAGGTTGTTGACTCGGCCAAGGGCCCCAAGATTTCCATCATTAAGTACAAGAACAAGTCGGGCTACCGCAAGCGCCAGGGACACCGTCAGAAGATGTCGGTCGTCAAGATCACCGAGATCGCCTGAACCCGACGTTCCCACGAGCAGAAAGTAGCAACTGATGGCACATAAGAAGGGCCTTGGTTCCTCCCGTAACGGTCGCGATTCGAACGCGCAGCGCCTCGGCGTGAAGCGCTACGGCGGCCAGCTGGTCAACGCTGGTGAGATCATCGTCCGTCAGCGCGGCACCCACTTCCACCCTGGCGACGGCGTTGGCCGTGGCAAGGATGACACCCTGTTCGCCCTGCGCGCCGGCGCGGTCGAGTTCGGCCGCAAGCGCGATCGCAAGGTCGTCAGCGTTTCGCCGGTCTCTGCCTGAGACCGCGCGCATAAAGGGCGTCCGGCGTTGCCGGGCGCCCTTTTCAACATTCATTTTCAGTCGTCAGGAGCAACAGTGGCTGACTTCGTGGATCGCGTGACTCTGCACGCGATGGGTGGTAACGGTGGTAACGGCGTTGCCTCGATTAAGCGTGAAAAGTTCAAGCCGCTGGCTGGCCCCGACGGCGGTGACGGCGGCAATGGCGGCTCGGTTATTCTTGAGGTGAGCGAGCAGGAGACCACGCTGCTGAACTACCACCGAAGCCCGCATCGTCGCGCGGATAACGGCACGCCCGGAATGGGTGATTTCCGTCAGGGCAAGACCGGAGCGGACATTATTCTTCCGGTCCCCGAGGGCACGGTCGTGAAGTCGATGTCGGGTGAGCTGCTCGCCGACCTGACGGGTGCGGGAGCGCGCTACGTGGTCGCTGAAGGCGGCCGCGGTGGTCTGGGGAACGCCGCCCTGGCCTCGAAGGCTCGTAAGGCCCCCGGCTTCGCACTGCTTGGTGAGCCCGGCGAGGAACGGGACGTGATCCTTGAGCTGAAGTCCGTCGCGGACGTGGCTCTCGTGGGCTTTCCGTCGGCGGGTAAGTCCTCACTGATCGCCGCGATGAGTTCGGCGCGTCCGAAGATCGCGGATTATCCGTTCACGACGCTGGTCCCGAACCTGGGCGTCGTGTCGGCTGGCGACACGCGTTACACGGTCGCTGACGTTCCCGGCCTGATTCCCGGTGCATCGCAGGGACGAGGCCTTGGCCTGGACTTCCTGCGCCACATTGAGCGCTGCGCGGTCATTGTGCATGTCCTGGACACCGCTGCTTTCGAGACTGATCGCGAGCCCGTCGAGGATCTGCGCATTATCGAGGCCGAGCTGGAGGCCTACCAGGGCGACCTGACGCAGGTGGAGGGCTACGTGCCGATCATGCAGCGTCCGCGTGTCATCGTGCTCAACAAAATTGATATCCCGGATGGTCGCGATCTTGCTGAGATCACCCGCCCGGACCTCGAATCCTTTGGCTGGCCCGTCTTCGAGGTGTCCGCCGTGTCCCACGAGGGACTCAAGGCGCTGTCTTTTGCTCTGGCCGGCATCGTTGAGGAGGAGCGCGCGAAGCGTCCCGCCCTCGAGGCTGCCCGTCCTGTCATTCGCCCGAAGGCTGTTGGACGCAGCGTGGAGATCACGGTGCGTAAGACCCGCAAGGATGGCGAGGACGTCTTCCAGGTGCGTGGCGATAAGCCGGAGCGCTGGGTGCGCCAGACCGACTTCGCCAACGACGAGGCCGTGGGTTACCTCGCAGATCGTCTGAACGCGGCGGGCGTCGAGGATGAGCTGATGAAGGCCGGTGCGGTTGCCGGCGATACCGTTGTGATCGGCGACCTCGATGGGGGCGTCGTCTTCGATTGGGAGCCGACGCTCACCACCGGTCCCGAGCTGCTGGGCTCGCGTGGCACGGACCTGCGTCTTGAGCAGAACGCGCGCCCGAGCCGCAAGGAGCGCCGCGAGGTGTACCACCAGGTCATGGACGCCAAGACCGCTGCTCGTGACGAGCTGTGGACCGAGCGCCAGGCCGGCCACTGGACCGACGCCTCGGATCAGTCATGAGTGGAGTGTCGTCGGCCTCGCGCATCGTCGTGAAGATCGGCTCGTCGTCACTGACGCGAGAAGACGGCGGGCTGGATCTCAACCGGATCGACTCTGTCGCGCGCCTTGTTGCGCGCTGGCGCGGTGCAGACCGCGAGGTCGTCATCGTGTCGTCGGGCGCGGTCGCCGCGGGCCTGGATCCCCTCGGATTCACGTCGAAGCCGAAGGACCTGCCGAGCGTGCAGGCCGCCGCTGCGATGGGGCAGGGGCTCCTGATGGCGCGGTGGACGGCCGCTTTCCAGGCACATCACCTCGATGCTGCCCAGGTACTGCTGACGACGGACGACGTGATGCGCCGCGACCACTACACGAACGTGCGAGCCTCGCTGACGCGTCTCCTCGGCCTCGGCGTCGTTCCGATTCTGAACGAGAACGACGCGGTGACCACTCGAGAGCTGCGTTTCGGTGACAATGATCGTCTTGCTGCTCTCATCGCGCAGATGGTTCAGGCTGATGCGCTCGTCCTGCTGACTGATGTCGACGGCCTCTACACGGCACCCCCGGATCACCCTGGTTCGGAGCTGATCGAGCGCGTGGTGAGCGCGGACGATCTCATGAGCGTGCTTGTGACCGGCGCGGGATCGCGCGTGGGTACGGGTGGTATGGCGACGAAGGTGCAGGCCGCAATGCTGGCGACGACGAGCGGCATCGGTGTTCAGCTTGCCAGCGCTGATGCCCTTGAGTCGGTGCTGGCGGGTCAGCGCGTCGGAACGTGGTTCGAGCCCTCCCAGGAGCGTCCGGCCTCGCGCCGCCTCTGGATCGCCCACGTGGCACCGTCCCGCGGCGAGATCATCGTCGACGAGGGTGCCGCGCAGGCGATTACGGTCGGCAAGAAGTCTCTGCTGGTCGCGGGTGTGCGTTCGGTGCTTGGCCACTTCGATGCCGGCGATGTCGTGGACGTGGCATCTCCGACGGGGCTCGTCGCTCGAGGTGTATCGGGATACGACTCCGATACTTTGGCGCAGATCGCCGGCTCGGGGACAACAGAGCTGGAGGCAGCGGGGTATGAGCATCCCCGGCCTGCGATTCACCGCGATGACCTGGCGGTGTTAGGCGACGCATTTTCTGCGCTGAGCGCTGACTGACGCGGCCCCACGCGCTCTCGTGTGTCATCATGGCCAGGTGAATACTGCTGCAGATATTTCCCAGGTGACCGATGCCGCCCGCGCGGCTGCTCGCGTTCTCGCGAATGTGACCACACAGGCGAAAAACCGCGGTCTCGAGGCGATTGCTGCTGCGCTCATCGAACGCAGCAACCAGATCCTGGCTGCCAACGCCGAGGACGTGGCGCGCGGTCGTGCTGAGCAGATGAGTGAGGGGCTGCTGGACCGCCTCGCGCTGACACCCGAGCGTATCCGGGGTATCGCTGACGCCGTCCGGGAGATTGCGGGTCTTCCCGACCCCGTCGGTCAGGTTGTTCGCGGTATGCGCACGGATATCGGTCTGCGCGTCACGCAGGAACGCGTACCTCTCGGGGTCGTTGGCATCATCTACGAGGCCCGCCCCAACGTCACGATTGACGCTGCAACCCTGGCACTCAAGGCCGGTAATGCGGTAATCCTCCGCGGTGGTAGTGCCGCCCAGTCCTCCAACCGTGTCCTCATCGAGGTGTGCCGCGATGCGTTGGCTTCCGTGGGGCTTCCTGCCGACGCGATTACGACCGTCGACCCGTGGGGACGTGCGGGGGCTCGCGCGATGATGCGTGCGCGCGGCGCGATCGATGCTTTGATTCCACGCGGCGGATCTGGGCTCATCAATGCTGTCGTGGAGGAGTCGCGCGTTCCGGTGATCGAGACCGGCACCGGCAACTGCCATGTCTACGTTGATGCTTCTGCCGACCTGGAGGCCGCTGAGGCCATCATCATGAACGCGAAGACGCAGCGTGTGGGCGTGTGCAACGCAGCAGAGACACTCCTGGTCCATGCCGATGTCGCCCAGCGCTTCCTGGTCGCGGCGATCACGCGTCTGACGACTGCGGGCGTCACGATTCACGCCGACGAGGCCACGCGGGCTATCGTCGACGGCCAGCCTTCCATCGACGCGCACATGATCGTCGATGCGACGCAGGCCGACTGGGAGACGGAATACCTGTCGATGGACCTCGCGGTGCGCGTCGTCGATGACATCGATGAGGCGATTGAGCACATTCGTCGATACTCCACCGGTCATACGGAAGGTATTGTGGCCTCGGATGTTGCCGCCGTGCAGGCGTTCCGTTCGGGTGTTGACGCCGCCGCTATCGCGGTGAACGCCTCGACGCGCTTTACGGACGGCGGGCAGCTGGGCCTGGGGGCCGAGGTTGGTATCTCGACGCAGAAGCTGCACGCGCGCGGTCCGATGGGGCTCACCGAGCTGACGACCACCACCTGGATTTACGAGGGAGAGGGAACGATCCGCCCGTGAGCGAGCAGGACAAGCAGACCGCGCCAGCCTCGGGGGAGGCTGCTATCGAGAAGACGACCGAGGCCACGGCAGGGGCGACCGCTGCACCGGCCTTGCCTCCTCACCCGCCCCGCGCGCTTCGCAGGCGCCGGGCGATTGGCATCATGGGCGGTACCTTCGATCCGATCCACCACGGTCACCTCGTAGCCGCGTCTGAGGTTATGGACGTCTACGGCCTCGACCAGGTCGTGTTTGTACCGGCCGCCATGCAGCCCTTCAAAGCGGGGCGTCGGGTGACCTCGGCCGAGCATCGCTACCTGATGACGGTGATCGCAACCGCTTCGAATCCGCGTTTCGCCGTGTCTCGTGTTGATATTGACCGTGGGGGCACGACCTACACGATCGATACCCTGGCGGACCTGTTTCGCGAGTACCCCGACTCTGATTTTTACTTCATTACGGGTGCCGATGCCCTGGCGCAGATTGCGCAGTGGAAGGACGCCGATAGGCTTTTTGAGCAGGCGCACTTTATCGGTGTGACACGCCCCGGGCACAACCTGTCTGACCCCGGCCTGCCGCATGAGTCCGTGTCGCTGCTTGAGGTGCCCGCCATGGCAATCTCGTCGACCGATTGCCGCACGCGCGTCGAAGAGGGCAAGCCGGTGTGGTACCTCGTGCCCGACGGCGTCGTCCAATACATCAACAAGTACGGCCTGTACCGGTCCTGACCCAAGGAGAAACGTGAGCCTTCCCGACGCTACCGCAGAACTGGCGAGCCTTGTTGCTCGCGCTGCGCACGACCGTGGCGGTATCAACCCGGTCCTCGTTGACGTGACCAGTAAGCTCGCCCTGGCGGATGCCTTCGTGGTCGTCTCGGCCCCGACGGACCGTCAGGTGCGTGCCATCGCCGAGGACATTATGGACCGCATCTGGGCTGAACATCACCGCCGTCCCGCCCACATCGAGGGGCGCGCGGAGGGTACCTGGGTGCTCTTGGACTACTCTGAGCTGCTCGTACACGTGCTGTCCGAGGACGAACGCGAATACTATGCGCTTGAGCGTCTGTGGGGCGACTGCCCGGCCGTACCCATCGATGTCGATACCGATGAGGCTCGCGCTGCCGCTGCGGAGCGTGCGGCAACACACGGAGCGGGGGCTGCGCAGTGAGCGCCTCGCGGATCGTCCTACTGCGTCACGGGCAGACGGACTTCAACCTGGCGCGGCGATTCCAGGGACGCATCGACAAGCCTCTGAACGAGGCTGGGCGATCCCAGGCGGCGGGTGCTGCCGGCGTACTCGTGAGTCGCCTGTGCGAACCTAGTGCCGAGGTGGGCATGTTTGCCGCCGAGGACGGGCGCAGCTACGACGACGGGGGCGTGCGTATCGTGAGCTCGCCCCTGGGTCGCGCGGTCGATACTGCGCGGATCGTTGCGCGCGTCTTTGATATCGCCGGGTACCCGTGCGAGGGCCCGGAGCTCGACGAACGACTCACGGAACGCTCCTATGGGAGTTTCGAGGGAAAAACATACGAAGAGATTGCGCGAGAGCAGCCCGAGGCCTTTGCGCAGTATCGGGCAGACGGGGAGTGTGACCTCGCTGAGATAGAACGCTCCGAGGTCGTCGGGGAACGCGTGCGTGATGCTGTTCTGGAGGCTGCTCGCGCATGTCGGGACGACCAGTCGTTGATCGTTGTCTCGCACGGCTCCGCGATCGCGCGTGGCATCGTGTCCCTGTTGGGGCTGGACCCCGCCGTCTTCAACGGACTGCGAGGTGTGGACAACTGCCACTGGTCGGAACTCGTGCCCGTCGGGATGTCGACCTCCAAGAGTGCAGCTGTGACCGGGTGGAGGCTTGCCTCGCACAATATCGGCTCGCGTGAGGACATCCTTGGGGCATGATGACGCTCGGGCCCCTCGTTGCCGCAGAAAACCAAGGTTTTTATAAGTTGTGACGAGGGGCACTTCATTGGATTTGCGCAATTGTCCGAGGGTCCGCTATTATTTATCAGGTCGCCAGGGCGACGAACTAAATAACGGGGCTATGGCGCAGTTGGTAGCGCGCTTCCATGGCATGGAAGAGGTCGGGGGTTCGAATCCCCCTAGCTCCACAGAAAATTCCGACACTCAGGTTGTGAGTGTCGGTTTTTTGTTGTTCTTGGACGGGCTGTCAATCTTGTCTGCGCACGTCCGATGACTGCTTGCGGACTATGGTGACCACCTCTTGAGTGAGTATCTGTTACTCATTGGTCAGAGACTGGCGCGTAAAAATAACGTTTTGGTATCGACATGTGGGATCTTCAAAACCTGTCAAACCTATAAAACGTTGTAAATTGGTGCATTTACCTGTAATGAATTGCTGAAAAAACCTTGAAAAACAGCGTACCATATGGAAGGATTTACCTGTTTTTGTCTCATAGTGTTAGGCCGGTAGCCAATGTCGTTCCAGCTCACTCGCACCCATACCTCGGTGGTTCTCGCCGCCACGACAATCGCGGCATCCCTCGTCGTTATCCCCACGCTGGCCGAGGGGACGAACGCGTCGGAGGATGCATTCTGCAACTCTCTGTCTGGGGCTCAGGGGCGCATCACCGCTGAATATAACCCCCTGCTCGCCAGCTACGCCGCTGCGGCTGCTGGAAATTCCTCTGCCTCCGCTGCCGATCCGGCGCGTGAAGCCGAACTCCGTGCGGCTTTGGCCGATGCCCAGGCGGCCCTTGAGGCCGCTCAGCAGGCGGCGCTCCAGTCCACTCCCTCGGCTGGTGATGCCGCTGCCGCAACGTCGGCCACGACCGATCGTGGCCTCGACTGGGTGGACTGGTCGCAGGTTGACGACGCTACCCAGGCGCGCATCATCGAAGCTCTCATCGTTCAGAAGATGAATGCCTACCGTGCGAACGCGGGGCTGCCCGAACTGGTCGTCTCCGATACCGTGACCGCGGATGCGCGCTCGTGGAGCCAGCACATGTCCGACACGGATGACTTCAATCATGACCCCAATTACAAGTACTTCGGTGCGGGCAAGCTTGATGGCGGCGATACGACCTACGCCGGTGAGAACATCGCCTACAACCATCGCGAGAACTTCGGAGACAAGTGGGGGGCCTATGGCACCAGCAAAAACCCGATGCAGGCTGCTGACGCCCTCTTTGATCAGTGGAAGAACTCCTCCGGCCACGATAAGAACATGCTCGCCCAGAACAACGTGGTGGGTGTCGGCGTTCATATCGCGAAGCACGGCCAGTTCACTCGCATCTACGGCACGCAGAAGTTCTACGCAATCACCGGTGGTTCCCCGGATGTCTCCCGCTTCCACACGACGGGTGACACTGCTTCGGCCTACGGTTTCGACGGCGCGGCATTCGTGGCAGACAATACGAATTACGTGTCAGGCTTGGCTGGATCTGGTGACGAACAGCGTGCGAACTCCTGGCAGAATCTGGTCGGCGCCCTTCCTGGCGTAGTTCTTCCCGTCGATGTGAACCAACTTCCTACAAAGGCCGGGGCTGACGCTCCTGCGGCCTCTGCAGCCGCCTCCGCAGGCGCGCATGATGCGACAGTTGATAATCAGGCTGTCGCCGCTGCGCAAGCGAACGTTGATGCCGCACAGGCAGCATTGGATGACTATCTAGCGAACCCGTCCAGTGAGCAGGCGCCGCAGAGTCTATCCGACATTGATGCCCAACTCGACACGACTGCCGATGCTATTGCCGCTGATACCTCCATTCGCCCTGAAAAGGACGGCGGTGTGACGATGCAAGGGACAGGTCAGCCTGGCCGTTATCTCACGGCGGAGGAGTACCGCAACGCGGTAACGCGTTGCATGACGAGCGCCGGTTCCTACGATCCTGCCAAGCCCGCCGATCAGAAGAAGGACGTCCCGAATCCGTCGATCGGCCAGCCGACTCAGGAGCCGTCGGCTCCTGCACCCGGCCCCTCGAGTCCGGCACCCTCCCCCTCGGCTCCAGCACCGGCATCGGATGAAGGCATGAATCCCTCCAACGTACGTGTGCAGACCCTCGCAGCGACGGGTTCGTCCGCCGTGTGGGTTGTGGTTGGTGCAGTGGCTGTCCTAGTCGCCGGCATTGGTGCGCTCGTCGCGTCGCGGCGTGCTAAGAACTGAAATAGTTCGTGGTAAGAGAGGCCCGTCTTCGCAATGAACGAAGACGGGCCTCTCTTTATGTGTGTGATTCGGTGACATCACTGAGAGATACAGCTATTCACCGATGGGCGATCAGATCAGCGAACCGTCGCTGGCGAACTGGTACCAAGTGCCGTTGATGTAGGCGGGACCCGTCACCATCTTGCCGGAAGACTGCAGGTAGAACCAGGTTGAGCCGAGCTTAACCCAGCCAGTGACCATGGCGCCGGACTCGTTCAGGAGATACCAGTCGTCACCGATCTTGGTCCAGCCGGTGACCATCTCTCCCTTGTCCTTGAAGTAGTACCAGGTGCCGCCGACCTGGCTCCAGCCGGTCGCCATCTTGCCGCTGTTCTCGAGGTAGTACCAAGTGTCGCCCTGCTTGGCCCATCCGGTGACCATGGCGCCGGAGTCGTTCAGCAGGTACCAGTCGTCACCTTGCTTCGACCAGCCGGTGGCCATGTATCCGTTGTCGTTGAAGTAGTACCAGGTGCCGCCAACCGACTGCCAGCCGGTCGCCATCTTGCCGCTGTTCTCGAGGTAGTACCAAGTGTCGCCCTGCTTGGCCCATCCGGTGACCATGGCGCCGGAGTCGTTCAGCAGGTACCAGTCGTCACCTTGCTTCGACCAGCCGGTGGCCATAGTGCCATCTTCGCCGAGGAAGTAGAGCTTGCCGTCGACTGCCTGCCAGCCGGTACCCTGAGCACCAGACGGCTGGTAGTATTCCCACTTGCCGTCATTGTCGTACCAACCGGTAACCATGTACCCGTTCTGGTCGAAACGGTAGGCTGTGCCGTCGATCTTCTGGACGACGCTCTTCGGGTAGGTCTTTCCGTCTTCGTTCTGGTACCACCATCCATTAGCGTCGTACTTCCACTCGCCCTTCTTGGGCTCAGCGGTGGGCTCGGTGCCGGGGGTGCTGGGCTCGGTGCCGGGGGTGCTGGGCTCGGTGCCGGGGGTGCTGGGCTCGGTGCC
>JAHYYD010000071.1 GCA_019425105.1 Actinomycetota bacterium | reverse complement strand
TCGGGGGTGTAGTCCGGGTGGATCTGCTTGATCAGCGCGGCAACGCCCGCGGCGTGCGGGGAGGCCATCGAGGTGCCGGACAGGTAGCCGAAGGGCGGATCCTTCTTCCAGGTCGGCAGGGTCGACCAGATGCGCGAGCCGGGGGCGGCCACGTCCACGGAGTTCTTGCCGTAGTTGGAGAACTTGGAGCGCTCCAGCGTGGCCGTGGCGGGGTCGGTGCCGGTGGGCAGCGCGACGGCGGACACGGAGACGACCGAGTCGTTGACCATGGCGGGCACGTCGATGCCGCCGGCCACGTTGCGCTCGACTGCGGCGCCCTCGACGTCGTTGGGCGAGGCCTTGTCGATCGTCGGGTTGTCGTGGTCGTCGTTGTCGTTACCCTCGGCGGCGATGTTGACGACGCCGTGGTTCTTCGCGTAGCGGATCGCGCGCGAGGCAGCCTCCAGGCCCGCAGCCTGGGAGCCCTCGGTGGGCATCCAGAAGGCGTAGGGATCCATGTAGTAGCTGGAGTTCGTCACGTCGATGTCGTGCTCGGCAGCCCAGTCGAACGCGCAGGCCACGTACTCCGGGTAGAAGGAGCCGGCCTCGTTCGAGGTCTTGATCGCGACGATCGTGGCGCTGGGGGCCACGCCATCCACGCCGTACGCGTTGTGCGCGGCGGCAATCGTGCCGGCGACATGCGTGCCGTGGTAGTGGTCATCCTTCCAGGCGCTCGGGTCCTGGTTGGGGATGCCGTTCATCTGGCAGCCCACCGAACGCGAGGCGTCGAGGTTGTCCTTGAGGTCCTTGTGGTCGGGGTCGATGCCGGTGTCCATGATGCCGACGGTGACCTTCTCGCGGGCCACGTCGACCTGCTGGGCGTCAATCGCGCCGATCGCGGACAGGCCCCAGGCGTTGGCGTCGCCCTCGTCGGGGGTGAAGTCGTTGAGCTGAGAGTCAGCGGACAGGCCGGTCGTGTGCGTGCCGGCGGCGTCGGCGACCGCGTTGGCCTCAGAGGTGGTGTTCTGGGGCTGCTCGGTGCGCACCTCAGAGCCGGTGACCGTCTTGTAGCGGGTGGGGCCGATCGACTGGTAGGAGATGCCAGCATCGACAAGATTCTTGCCGAGGGTGGGCGCGAAGGCGGCCTTCACCGACTGGACGAAGAAGGTGTTGAATTCGGGGTACTGGGCCAGCACCACGCCGCTTTCCGAGGCCTTGGAAACGGCCGCGTTGAAATCGTAGCGGGAGGCGTCGGCGGTCAGGTTGACCGCGTAGTTCATGACCTCATCCTGGGCGCGAGCCTCAGAGGTGATCCCCGGGGTGCCGGCCGCATGCGCGGGGGCGCCGAACGCGGTGAGCGTGACGCCGACAGCGAGCGCCGCACCTCCCGCGATGAGGGTCTTCCATGAGCGTTGATGCATCATTGTTCCTCGTTTCTGTTCTGATGGGGACGCGTCTCCGGGGCTGTCCCTGAGGGGATCCCGCGTCGGGATTCCACGAAGGGATTCCGGATGGCACGCCATTGGACCATGGTGTCAAGGTTTGTCGATAACCTCCTAGAGGGTTTCACATTTTAAGAATCCTTGACCTTTTGGTGAAGAAGTGGAGAGGCGGGCGCCTTGGAGACAACCGCGCCCACTCCCCTAGCGCCTGCCCGACAGACGGGACACCTTGTTGGAAATCGACCCGACATTCTATTGGACAGTTGCGCGGTCATAAATTAACCCCGCGATTAAATCAAATGTAATAACAAGCATTTCCCAGTGTTGCGCTTGTATTTTTCAAAGCATCAGACAACTTGACAGTTGCGCATGACCTATCGCGACAGCCATGTTAGGGTCAGAGACGACAGTCACACACAAACCTTGAAGCGCGACCAACAATCGCGACACAACCCCAACCCCTCACCAAACAGACAAACACCCCACACCAAGCGAACAATGATCGCAAACCAAGACAGAAACCCCGAGCATAAGGAACGAACAAAATGATCATACTAGGAGGCGTCCATGGCGTCGGAAAATCATATTTTTGCAAAATACTCAAACAGCAAATACGCATAAACACATACTCCGCGAGCACTCTGATAGCTGATCAGAAAAATAGCAAACTAACCAAAAACAAATTCACAAAAAACATCACCGAAAACCAACAGCATCTGATCACCGCCATAGAGGCAATCGAACAGAGGAATACTAATTTTTTACTCGACGCCCATTTCTGCCTCTTAGACAATAACGGAGCCATTGTCAAGATACCGCAAAACATATTCAGACAACTCAAGCCACAAGCAATACTCATATTAACAGAAGATCCGCAAATAATCGCCGAAAGACGAAAAGCAAGGGATGGCATCCTACTAGACGCACGAGAAATAGAGACGCACCAAAAGGAAGAATGCACACACTCGCTAACTGTCGCAAATGCACTCGATATCCCAC
Organism: Actinomycetota bacterium; assembly: GCA_019425105.1. Lineage (GTDB taxonomy): Bacteria > Actinomycetota > Actinomycetes > Actinomycetales > Actinomycetaceae > Pauljensenia. Next base: position 7,478 of record JAHYYD010000071.1, on the reverse strand, counting down.
ACCGAGTCTACAGAGGAGAAGAACAATACGCCGACGCGATCACCTTCATAGAAGCCCAACGATAGGAATATAAAATGTCAGGCACCTTTCAATTGAAGCGATTCAACGAACTCAACCTAGACGACCCTTTTTTCGACACTCTAAAGGTCGACTACCCAGGAGGAGGTGAAACCAAAGCATTTTCAGACTGGTTTAAAGAAAAAGCAAAGGAAGGGCGCACCGCACTAGTTTTCGAAGACGAAATAGGACTTGGGGCCTTTGTGTGCCTCAAAGAGGAAACCGAACAAATTACATTGACAGATCGAATCATTCAGGCACAACCGCGTTGCAAGATTACAACAATCAAGATTGCGGAACGATATCGCGGCCAGCGGCTCGGAGAAGGTGCAATCGGCCTTGTGCTTTGGAAATGGCAAAATCTAAACCTAGACGAAATCTATGTGACAGCTTACGACAAGCATAAACTTCTGATTTCTCAGCTTGTAAAATTCGGGTTTAAAAGGATCGGGAACAACCTAGGCGGGGAAGGAGTCTATCTCCGAAGCAAAAGATCCATCGATTATAGCGATCCGTATAAATCATTCCCTTTCATATCGCCGAATTTTAGCAAATCAGGATATCTCATCGTCGAGGACCATTATCACGACACGTTGTTTCCATACTCAGAACTTAAAAACACCTTACAAACATCGCTCGCCCTCAGCGTCAAAAACGGCCTCAGCAAGATATATGTCGGCAAACAGTATAGCCTCCCACCGTATCAAGTTGGAGAACCTGTGCTGATCTATCGAAAGCACACAGGCACAGGCATAAAGTCTTTCAAATCATGCCTAACTTCTTGGTGTTTGGTTACCAAGATAGTTTTAGCAAAGAATAACTGGACGCCCCTTATGGATTTTGATACACTGCTCGAGAAAATTGGAAACAAGTCGGTTTTTGACGAAGCCGAACTGAGGAGACGATACAATGAAGATAGAAACGTTCTCATAATTGAGATGCTATATTACGGCTACTTCGGCGAAGGCAATAACGTCAACATGAGCACACTGGAATCCCGTGGCCACTGGTCCAAAAGCCATCACAACCAGTACCCAGCTTTAATCAAGCTATCACACGATGACTTTATTGACATTTTACAGATAGGGAAAGTCAATGTCGGCAATGTTATTATCAATTAAACCTCGATACGCCAGAGGAATCCTCGAAGGAAAGAAACGTTACGAGTTTCGGAAAAATAAGCCAAAGTGTTCCGTTACGCGCATAGTTCTTTACGCATCATCACCTCAACAACAGGTCGTCGGGGAAGCCACTATCGACGAAATTCTCGAGGGTAGCCCTGATGAAATTTGGAGCATCACAAAAGGATTCGCCGGAATCACTAAACAGTTCTTCTCTTCATACTACGCTGGCAGAGGCAAAGCTATTGCATACAAACTTACTGAAGTTACCGTATACGAGACTCCTAAGGACCTTTCCGACTTTGGCGTTGCACGAGCGCCGCAGTCTTTCACGTATCTAGATTGAACTGAATTGATGGCGGTGTCAATGGGTGGTAGCAATGGGTTCGTTGAATGCTTGGGTGGGGGGTGCGGTAGTCGAGGGTGACTTTGGGGCAGTTATTCAGTTCGTAGGCGATGGCCTCGAGGTAGAGTTGATGGCTGCTGATGGGGGTTCCTATGGGAAGGTATCGGCGGATAAGCCGGTTGGTGTTTTCGTTGGTTCCTCTCTCCCATGGGCTTTGGGGGTGAGCGAAAGACACCTCCACGCCCTTGTCGAGGGTCAGGCGCTGGTGGCGGGCCATTTCCCGGGCCTTGATCCCAGTTCAGTGTGCACATCGCCCCGTCGGGAAGGCCCTGGATGCGGCGAGTCAGAGCGTCACAGACCTGGTCGGCTTTCCTGCCCAGGGGCAGGGGCACGATGATCAGGTCGCCTTCCCAGTTGCCCGGGACTTTCCGATCAGAAATGTCGGGGCACTCATCAATCAGCCGCATCCCAACGATGGGGGGTGCGCCCGCCTGAAGGGGCTTCTTGCGCATCCACCTGCGCGATGGCAAGCATATACCGTGCTCAATGAGCGTCTTCTTGGGGTTGGTGGGCATAGGCCCAGACTGTCAATCCTCTTCGGGTACGGCAAGCTCCCCAAGAGCGTAAAGAGTCTGCCCATCCGAATGCACCGTGATGGCTGCGCACAAACCACTCCCCACGGGCGGACGCCCCGGGCGCGCAGGCGCCAGCTTGGTCAGGTCGTAGCCACGCTCAGCCTCATCGGCCCACGCCTGAATCTGCTCATCGCTGACGGGTTCTCCGTGAAGAAGACGATCACTCATATGACACCTCCCCTAGCTTTGCGTGCGAGAACGATCCAGGCGAAGGGTAAACGGCTTCGCGCCGACACCGACACTGACGGGACGTCCGACCATCGACGAACCGAGATACTTCCCGCCGTAAGAAGCGCCATTCTCAGCCTCGTTCCCCCAACGTTCCAGATCCTCATCGGTGAACGTCGCGCCGTCAGCTGACGTGTACGTTGCCATCATTACCTCCTTCAGCCAACCTCTACGAGCACCGCTCGCGTGACCAGCATCGCGTGGAAAACGAGCACCCATTTCCACACACATGTACGTAGTACGAAATAGTATCGAGCGGAACGGAACCATCACGACATCTCTCACCGCACGGATACAACAACGCAGCGGGGCCGCGCGTCCACCGACGCGCGGCCCCGGGCCCCCTCAGCGACGTAGTGCCGCCGCGAAGCACACTCGGATCACTGCCTCAAACGCCCACGCGCATCAAACACGTACCGCTTGCCGTCAATCCAACGCGTGCCCGTCACCATGGCGCCCGACGAGGACAGGTAATACGTGTCATCGCCCAGCGTCAGCCAGCCCGTGCGCATGAAGCCCGAAGCGGGATCCAGGTAGTACCAGGCGCCTTGCACGCGCGCCCAGCCAAAGGCCTGCGCGCCGTCATGCCCGTAGTAGACCCACTGGCCGCCCTCGGACTTCCAGCCCTTCACCACGTAGCCGCGCGCGTTGAAACGGTACACATTCCCGTCGATGCGCAGTCGCACGTTCGTCGGGTAGGTGCCATCGGTGTAACGCCACCATCGGCCCCAGATGCTGGTGACCCAGCGCCCAGCCCCGGCCTCGGCGACGCCCGCGCCCTCAGAGCCACCGGAACCCGACCCTGACCCCGATCCGACCGTGAACGGCGTCGACGTGACGACATCGTCATCGGCACGCGGATCGTTGTTGCGTCCAAAGGCCTCGACGCTCACGGACGTGGCACCGACGACGGCAGAACCACCGGCCACGGGATGCGACACGTCCACGCCGTTAGCCTGCACCGTCACGCCCGGACCCGAGAACTCGCCGCTGCCCTGAGCGGTCGCGACCTCCTGGCCTCCCACCAACAGGCGAGCCGACGTCACGGGCCCGGTCACGGTCGCGCGCAGGGACACGCGCCCAGAAACGGTCTGCCCGTCCAACGCGGCCCACGTGGAGCCGTCGATGGAGTACTCGACCCCGCCCACAACGGGCCGCGCCTGGTCCTTGAGCACGGCATCGAGCGCGCTCGGCATGCCCGAGCCCCGGTACTCGCGCTCATTCGTGGGCTCGGCCAGGCGAGACCAATTCGCAGACGCACCCGCCTGCTTGCGCGCCAGCTCGAGGATCTGGTCGGCACTCATCTCCGGGTGCACCTGGCGCAGCGTCGCGATCACGGCCGAAGCCACGGGAGCGGCCATCGACGCGTCCATCGCGAAGTCGCCGCGCACCGTGGAATCCCCGGGCAGCGTCGTGTAGACGTTCTCGCCGGGTGCCGCAAACGCGATCGTCTGCTTACCCCAGTTCGCCGTCCACGCCGCCTCGAGCGTGCCGGTCGCCGGATCCTGCCCATCCATCAGACGCAGCGTCGATACGGGGACAACGTTGTCCATCATGGCCGGGATGGTCAGACCGCTCCACGAATCACGCTGGTAGGGCGCCCACGTGTCGGTGGGCGAGGCAGAATCCTTGATCGGCGGGTTATCCAGGTCGATACCGCCAGTGCCCGCGTCCACGACGGAGATCACGTCCTTGGACGCGGCGTAGTCGATCGCGCGCTTCATGGCCTCACGCCCGGCGGCCTGCGTGCCCTCGTTGGGCATCCAGTACTTCCACGGATCCGCAGCAAAGGAGCTGGCCGTCACGGAAATCCCGTGATCAGCCGCCCACACGAAGCCGCACACCACGTACTCCGGGTAGTGCATGCCCGTCTGACGCGACTGCACGTTGATCGCCGCGACGCTCAGCGTCGGATTCACGCCACTAACGGGACTGGACACGCCCCGCCCCGCGATCGCGCCCGCCATCTGCGTGCCACGCGTCGCGCCCGTCGACCCCCACATCCACGGGGAACCGTTCGGGACGCCGTTGATGTTGCAGGACACGGACCTATCAAAATCGACGCGTCCATCCAGGTCGGTGATCATCTGGTCGAAGCCATCCGCCATGACGCCAACCGTGACGGGCGCGCGCATGACGTCCACGCCCTGCGCGTCGAGGGCTCCGATGGCCTTCAAGTGCCACTGATTGTCCGCGGGCGGGTTCGGGTAGACGCCGCCGACTGCTGCCGGCGCTTCTACGCCCGACGCGGCCCCGACCTCGTCCGATGTGGCGCCGTCAGCACCGGGTTGGCCCGCCTTGTCGGCGGGCACGATGGCCTCGTTACCGCTCACCGGCGCCTGACGGGTCGGCCCCACGGAGTGGAAGGAAATGCCCGACTCGGAGAGCGCCACGCCCAGGTCGCCCGCGAAACTGGGCGAACCCGACTGGACGAAGAACGTGCCAAACGCGGGGTACTGCGCCAGCACGAGCGCGCCCAGGGACGAGGCCTTGGCGACCGCGCGCTGGAAGGTGGCCTCGTCCGTCCCGGACGTGAGGTTCACGGCGTAGTTGGCAGGCAGTTGGTGCGCCTGCAGATCCGGCGAGACGATTCCCGGAGCGACAGGGTCGCCGGGAGTCGGGTCCTCCCCGGGATCGGGTGCGGGCTCGGGAGTGGGTACGGCGTTCGGGTCCCGCGCAACCGTGAAAACGACCGTGGAAGTGGCGTCGTCGTCGGCAGACTTGTCGTAGTTGATGCCCTCGGCGTAGACCGTCGCAGTCACCGACTTATCATCCTGCCCATCCGCGAGAACACCGCTCAGGTCAACATCTTGGGCCTCCAAGACCATCGGCTCGGCGAAGTAGCTGTCCTCCTGCTCGGTGGACACGGCCGTCACACCTTGAACGTCGAGATTCATGTACGAGACCGGGGAGCTCGCCTCGACGCGCATCTGCACGACCCCAGCGGGCAACACCGCCCTGTTCAGGTTGGCCCACTCGCCGTCACCGATGCGGTACTCGACCGCGCGGATCACCGGGGACGCCTGGTCCCTCACCATCGCGAAACGGGCATTCAGGAAGCCGTAGCCTCGGTATTGCGCGCCGTCACTCGAGGCTTTCAGACGCCCGTAATCGTAGGCGGCCTGCTTGCGCATGAGCGTGACGATCTGCGCACCGGGCAGCGTCGGGTGCACCGATTTGAGCAGCGCCGCGACGCCCGCGACGTGCGCGGCGGCCAGCGACGTGCCCGACGAATAGCCGTAAATCTGCGGGATCCTCCCATTGGGGTAGGTGGAGTAGATCCACTCCCCCGGCGCAGCGAAGTCAACGGACGCGCCGTAGTTCGATCGCTCTGCGCGCGTCAGGGTCGCCCGCAGCGGATCCGCGTCCCAGTCCTCCATACCGACCGAGGCAACCGTGGCAACACCGCTGACCTGTGCCGGGACCATCCGCGCACCTTCGACGGGACGGTTCGCGATCGGCGTCGAATCCGTCGGCGAGTCGCTGTCTGTCGTCGCGTGGTCGATGTCGACGCCTCGGTCACCGGCGCCCGCGATCACAGCAAGTCCTCGCGACTGGGCGTGGTGAATCGCGCGCTCGGCGGCTTCAAGCGCCGCCGCCTGCTCGGGATCCGTCGGGCTCCAGTACACCCACGGGTCCATCTGGTAGGAGTTGTGGACGATATCCACCTGGTGGCTCGTCGCCCACTCGTAGGCGCACACGAGGGCCTCCGGGTAGAGCAGCTGCGAGTCGTTGAGCGCCTTGATGGACACGAGCGTCGCCCTCGGAGCGATACCGTCGATACCGATGTCGTTGTGATTGGCCGCAATGATGCCGGCGACGTGCGTGCCGTGCCCGCTACTGAACTTCCGGGCGTCCTCAGCCTGGTTCGGGACGCCATTGACGGCGCAGGAGACGGAGCGAGCGGTGTCCACGCGCCCCTCCAGGTCAGGCTGCGTCTCGTCGATACCGGTGTCAATGACGCCGACGGTGACGGCCTCGCGGGTCACGACCACCTCGTTAGCGCCTCGGGCCTCCATGGCCTCGGCGCCCCAGTTCGCCTGGGTGGAAAAGATCCTGCTATCCGGATCCGGGATCGTGTCGGTGGGAACGGCGGGGGCATCCGCGGCAGGCGCTTGCGCGGCTGCCGGTGCGGCTGCCGGCGCTGCAGCTGCAGGCGCTACGGGCGGGTTGTCACCCACGGCGCGTTCGCTGTCGGGCACGGCGGCCACGCGGGTCGGGCCGATGGAGTGAACGCTCACCCCGGCCTTAGCCAAGGAAGCGGCCAGATCAGGCGCGAACGAGGCCGACTCACTTTGGGCGAACAGCGTGCCCAGCTCGGGATAGCTGGTCAGGAGAACGCCACCGACTTGCGGAATCAGGTCGGCGGCGCTGGCCATCTCGCTCTGTCCCGCGCTGGGGTCGAGGTTGATGGCGTAGTTCATGAGGCCCGCGCTGGAGCGGGTAGGCGAAACCAGACCGACGTTATCGTCGGCACTGGCAGGCGGGGCGGTCACCGTGACCACGCTCATGGACAGAGCGAGAGCCGCGACGAGACCGATGCGTGCAACGGTGCGATGCATGGTTCCTCGACTTTCAGTTGTCACTGCGCATGGACAACTTCGTCCATGCAGTAACCATGATCCACCGCTTTGTCACACGACACAAATTTCTGAACTAATTTCCATAAATACAAGCTTTTTCAACACCATACAAGCCAACTTATTATTCATTGAATTCTCACCTAATCACCACCTGTCAAGAATTGATCAGCTCAACCATGACCAGACGCAAGACAGATACGCAGACGCACGTGACACCATCCCTTCCACCCCACACACAGGTTGCCCTCATCTGTCATTGACGAGGCCGGGGCTGGGTTGCACGGTCACGTGCACGCCTGTGCCACCGTCTCCATCCGCGCCGATGGCGCAGGGATCTACAAGCAGCCCCCACACGTCTCATACACGAACAAGTACATTCCCACGATCGTGGCAGCCACCCACCCCACACAGACCCACACGATCAACTTGTTGGGACACGACATCACCATCACACTGAAAGCCACCAACTACGAATGGGACTGGGGCGACGGCACCCCACACACCATCA